>NZ_RJNU01000004.1:0-196679 GCF_003942695.1 Streptococcus mitis | reverse complement strand
CTTGGATGTTTGGTCTGCAAAACGTATTAAGGAACAAGGTGCGGATGCAGTCAAATTCTTGCTTTACTACGATGTAGACAGTTCTGACGAACTCAACCAACAAAAACAAGCCTACATCGAACGCATTGGCTCTGAGTGTGTGGCGGAAGATATTCCATTCTTCCTTGAAATCCTCGCTTACGATGAAAAAATCACTGACGCTGGCTCTGCAGAATACGCCAAAGTAAAACCACATAAAGTTATCGGTGCCATGAAGGTCTTTTCAGACCCACGCTTCAACATCGATGTCTTGAAAGTGGAAGTTCCAGTCAATGTGAAATACGTTGAAGGCTTTGGCGATGGTGAAATCGTGCATACTCGTGAAGAAGCGGCAGCCTTCTTCAAAGCACAAGACGAAGCAACTAACTTGCCATATATCTACTTGAGTGCGGGAGTGTCAGCTAAACTCTTCCAAGATACACTTGTCTTTGCCCACGAATCAGGCGCAAACTTCAACGGTGTTCTTTGCGGACGTGCAACCTGGGCAGGATCAGTTGAAGCTTACATCAAAGACGGTGAAGCAGCAGCTCGCGAATGGCTACGTACAACAGGTTTTGAGAACATTGACGAACTTAACAAAGTTCTCCAAACCACAGCGACTTCATGGACTGAACGTGTATAAGTTTTCCCCCTCCTAATCTTAGGAACATTGATCTAAATAAAAATTTTTAAAAAAGTTGAATGTAAAGGTTTACAAAAAAACTTACTTGTGCTATACTTAAATCACAAGTTAATACAAGGTGAGTGTTACTAAGTAATATTAGGCATGATCACAGGTGGATTAGAAATCAAAGGATTTTCTAGTTCATTTGTGGTCATTTTTTGTACTCATATACCTTTAAGATATAAAAGGAGGTTGACATGTATCGAATTCTAAACCCAATGAATCACAATGTCTCGCTTGTCAGAAACGACAAAGGAGAAGAAGTGATTGTGATTGGTAAGGGGATTACATTTGGGAAAAAGAAGGGGGATTTGATTGCTGAACATCAGGTTGAGAAAATCTTTCGGATGAAGACAGAAGAGTCCAGAGAAAACTTTATGGCTCTGCTCAAAGATGTTCCGCTTGATTTTATCACAGTGACTTATGAAATCATTGATAAGCTTTCTAAGAAATATCATTATCCGATTCAAGAGTATCTCTATGTGACTTTGACAGATCATATATATTGTTCTTATCAAGCTCTAACGCAAGGAAGGTACAAGGATAGCAATCTGCCGGATATTTCTGCCAAGTATCCTGTCGCTTTTCAAATCGCAAAGGAAGCCTTTGAAATTTATCGTAAGAAATTGACAGATCATTTCCCTGAGGATGAAATTATTCGGATCGCTTATCATTTCATCAATGCCGAAGGTGAGAATGAAGTGGAAGTTGTTGAGTCGATTGATAAGAGGAAAGAAATTCTCAGGAATGTCGAAGAAGTGCTAAAGGGTTATGCGATTCAACGAACCAAAAAGAATAACCATTTCTATGATCGCTTTATGATTCATCTCAACTATTTTTTGGATTATTTAGACCGTTCCAGAGATGATAATCAATCGCTTCTAGATATGGAAGACCATATTAAACAATCCTATCCAAAAGCGTTCGAGATTGGTTCCAAGATCTATGATGTGATTACGCAACATACGGGTCTTGATTTGTATAAAAGTGAGCGAGTTTATCTAGTTCTACATATCCAACGTTTATTGTCATAAAAATTTAATTAAAAATACATAAGGAGAATTCTATCATGAACAGAGAAGAAGTAACATTGTTAGGTTTTGAAATCGTAGCCTATGCTGGCGATGCTCGTTCAAAACTATTGGAAGCCTTGAAGGCTGCTGAAGCTGGCGATTTTGCGAAAGCAGATAGCCTAGTCGAGGAAGCTGGTGGCTGTATCGCCGAGGCTCATCACGCGCAAACAAGTCTATTAACTAAGGAAGCTTCAGGTGAGGACTTAGCTTATAGTGTAACCATGATGCATGGCCAAGACCACTTGATGACAACTATCTTGTTAAAAGATTTGATGCACCATTTAATCGAACTCTATAAGAGAGGAGTTAAGTAATGAACAAACTAATTTCATTTATCGAGAAAGGAAAGCCTTTCTTTGAAAAACTGTCTCGTAATATCTACCTTCGTGCTATTCGTGATGGTTTCATTGCAGGAATGCCCGTTATTCTCTTCTCAAGTATCTTTATCTTGATTGCCTTTGTACCAAACTCATGGGGCTTTAAATGGTCTGATGATGTTGTTAATCTCCTCATGAAACCTTATAGCTATTCAATGGGGATTCTGGCTCTCTTGGTAGCTGGTACAACAGCTAAGTCATTGACCGACTCAGTTAACCGTAGCATGGAAAAAACCAATCAAATCAACTATATGTCAACATTGTTGGCAGCAATTGTTGGTTTGTTGATGTTGGCAGCTGATCCTATCGAAAATGGCCTAGCTACTGGATTCTTGGGGACAAAAGGTTTGCTTTCAGCCTTCCTTGCTGCCTTTGTTACTGTAGCCATCTATAAGGTTTGTGTTAAGAACAACGTCACTATTCGTATGCCTGACGAAGTTCCACCAAATATCTCACAAGTTTTTAAAGATGTGATTCCATTCACTCTATCTGTTGTTTCTCTTTATGTTCTTGATTTACTAGCTCGTCATTTTGTTGGAGCCAGTGTAGCAGAATCAATCGGTAAATTCTTTGCACCATTATTCTCTGCTGCTGATGGTTATCTAGGTATTACGATTATCTTTGGTGCCTTTGCCTTCTTCTGGTTTGTGGGTATCCATGGTCCTTCAATCGTCGAACCTGCAATCGCAGCTATTACCTATGCAAATGCCGAAGTCAACTTGAACCTTCTCCAACAAGGGATGCATGCCGACAAGATCCTTACTTCTGGCACACAAATGTTTATCGTTACCATGGGTGGTACAGGTGCGACACTGGTTGTTCCTTTCATGTTTATGTGGTTATGTAAGTCTAAACGTAACCGTGCCATCGGGCGTGCGTCAGTAGTTCCAACTTTCTTTGGTGTCAACGAACCAATTCTGTTTGGTGCACCACTTGTCTTGAACCCAATCTTCTTCATTCCATTTATCTTTGCACCAATTGCCAATGTATGGATCTTTAAATTCTTCATTGAAACTCTTGGCATGAATTCATTTACAGCCAACCTTCCTTGGACAACACCAGGTCCGCTCGGTATTGTTCTCGGTACAAACTTCCAATTCTTGTCATTTGTACTTGCTGCTTTGTTAATCCTTGTTGACGTAGCCATCTACTATCCATTCCTCAAGGTTTATGATGAACAAATTCTTGAAGAAGAGCGTTCAGGTAAAGCCAATGATGAATTGAAAGAAAAAGTAGCTGCAAACTTCAATACTGCCAAAGCAGATGCGATTCTTGAAAAAGCAGGTGTAGAAGCAGCGCAAAACACAATCACAGAAGAAACAAATGTTCTCGTTCTCTGTGCAGGAGGAGGTACAAGTGGTCTCCTTGCAAATGCTCTAAACAAGGCAGCTGCGGAGTACAATGTTCCTGTTAAAGCAGCAGCTGGTGGCTATGGAGCTCACCGTGAAATGTTGCCAGAGTTTGATCTGGTTATCCTTGCTCCTCAAGTTGCTTCAAACTTTGAAGACATGAAGGCCGAAACCGACAAACTTGGTATCAAACTTGCTAAGACAGAAGGTGGCCAATACATTAAACTGACTCGTGATGGAAAAGGCGCTCTTGCCTTCGTTCAAGCGCAATTCGAAGAATAAAATGTAAATAGCGAAGAAGTGAGATGGAGGAACTCCTCCCAACTATATCCCCATCTCATTTCTATTTCTTGAAAGGTGAATCAAATGACAAAAACACTTCCAAAAGACTTTATTTTTGGCGGAGCAACAGCAGCCTACCAAGCAGAAGGTGCTACACATACTGATGGTAAAGGGCCAGTCGCCTGGGACAAATACCTCAAAGATAACTACTGGTACACTGCTGAACCAGCCAGTGATTTCTATCACAAATACCCAGTTGACCTCAAACTTGCAGAAGAGTATGGTGTCAATGGTATCCGTATTTCAATCGCTTGGTCACGTATCTTTCCAACGGGTTATGGGAAGGTTAATGACAAGGGGGTTGAGTTCTATCATAATCTATTTGCAGAGTGCCACAAACGGCATGTTGAGCCCTTCGTGACCCTCCATCACTTTGATACACCAGAAGCACTTCATTCAAACGGAGATTTCCTGAATAGAGAAAACATTGATCACTTTGTGGATTATGCGGCCTTCTGTTTTGAAGAATTTCCTGAAGTTAACTTTTGGACAACCTTTAATGAAATTGGACCGATAGGGGATGGCCAGTATTTGGTTGGGAAATTCCCTCCAGGTATTCAGTACGACCTTGCCAAAGTCTTCCAATCTCATCACAATATGATGGTGTCGCATGCGCGTGCAGTAAAACTTTTTAAGGATAAGGGTTACAAGGGGGAGATTGGTGTGGTTCATGCCCTGCCTACTAAGTATCCTCTGGATCCTGAAAATCCTGCAGATATCCGTGCAGCTGAGTTAGAAGATATTATCCATAACAAGTTTATCCTAGATGCGACTTATCTAGGACGCTATTCCGACGAAACCATGGAAGGTGTCAACCATATCTTAGCAGTCAATGGTGGAAGTTTAGATCTGCGTGAAGAAGACTTCGCTGTGCTAGAAGCTGCAAAAGACCTGAATGACTTCCTTGGAATTAACTACTACATGAGTGATTGGATGCAAGCCTTTGATGGCGAAACAGAAATCATTCATAACGGTAAGGGTGAAAAAGGAAGCTCTAAGTATCAGATTAAGGGAGTTGGACGTCGAGTAGCTCCAGATTATGTGCCACGTACGGACTGGGATTGGATTATCTATCCTCAAGGTTTGTATGATCAAATCATGCGCGTGAAGAAAGATTACCCAAATTACAAGAAAATCTACATCACAGAGAATGGTCTCGGATACAAAGATGAGTTTGTGGATGGAACAGTCTACGATGATGGACGGATTGATTATGTTAAGAAACATATGGAAGTGATTGCAGATGCAATCTCCGATGGAGCCAATGTAAAAGGCTACTTTATCTGGTCGCTGATGGATGTCTTTTCTTGGTCAAATGGCTATGAAAAGCGTTATGGACTATTCTATGTTGATTTTGAGACCCAGGAGCGCTATCCAAAGAAATCGGCTCACTGGTACAAGAAACTAGCTGAGACACAACTTATTGATTAAAATTCAACAAAAATTCCCCACCAAAAGGCAGGGGAATTTTTATGGTTTTGATAAAAGAATGGTTGTTTGTTTCGACAGATCTTCAAATGTCTCCTGACTCAGTTTGGCATCTGAAACGATGGTATCAATCTCTGAGATATTGTAGAAGGTGTAAAAATCAAACTTATTAAACTTACTGTGATCTGCCAGTAAGTATTTTTTATTGGCATTGTTCAAGGCGATTCGTTGAGATTCACCTTCCTCTTCACTAAAGGTCGCAATCGCATTGTCCTTAATACCATTACAGCTAACGAAGGCTTTAGAAAATTGCAAATTGGCCAAGTTTTGCAAGGTAAGTGTCCCTACAAAAGCACCAGTGATAGAGCGATAATTTCCGCCAATCAAGATCAAATCTGTTAGTTTTCGTTCGTTTAGGATGAGAAAAACAGGAAGACTGTTTGTTACAACACGAATGTTATCGATAGGGAGCTCACGAGCAAAACATTCTAAGGTTGTTCCTGGCCCGATAAAAATGGTTTCACCTTCGTCAATCAAATGCCCTGCAAAACGGCTAATTTCTTGTTTTTCAGCAATCTGCAAGCCTTGTTTTTCGACGTTTGAGCGTTCGTTGTTTAATAGAGAACCTGTACGAAGTTTTTCAGCACCACCATGCACACGGACCAGCAAATCCTTATCTGCTAATTCTTGTAAGTAGCGGCGAGCTGTCATATCTGACACATCAAGACTCTCCATAATCTCTTTTACAGTAATAGTGCCTTTTGTGTTTACTGCTTCTAGAATACTATCTAGTTTTTCTTGCTTTAGCATCCTTATCACCTCGATTTCTACTATTATTATCTTACCATAAAACGCTCAATCTATCAAATAGAAAAAAACAAAATAAAACAAAAACAAAAATACCATGGTTGTTTTAAACAAACCATGATATTTTGAATAATCGGCCAAATTAGTCTAAACCGTAGTTGTAGTCCTCGTCTTGCATGGCTTCAACTTCACCAAGGAGGTAACCATTTCCGACTTGAGAGAAGAAGTCGTGGTTAGAAGTTCCTGTTGAAATACCGTTCATAACGATAGGATTGACATCATCAGCTGAATCTGGGAAGAGTGGATCTTGTCCTAGGTTCATAAGGGCCTTATTGGCATTGTAGCGAAGGAAGGTTTTAACTTCTTCGGTCCAACCAACACCGTCATAGAGACTTTCTGTATAACCTTCTTCGTTCTCGTAGAGAGTGTAGAGCAGGTCGTACATCCATTCTTTAAGTTTTTCTTGCTCTTCTTCAGGCAATTCGTTAAAACCAAGTTGGAATTTGTAACCAATGTAAGTTCCATGAACAGACTCATCACGGATGATCAGTTTGATGATTTCCGCAACGTTGGCCAGTTTGTTGTTACCGAGATAGTAGAGTGGTGTAAAGAAACCAGAGTAGAAGAGGAAGGTTTCAAGGAAAACGCTGGCAACTTTCTTTTCTAGCGGGCTACCATTGAGGTAGATTTCGTTGATAATTTCAGCTTTTCTTTGAAGGTAGGGGTTAGTGTTGGTCCATTCAAAGATTTCTTCAATTTCAGCCTTGGTATTCAAGGTTGAAAAGATAGAAGAGTAAGATTTTGCGTGGACAGATTCCATAAACTGGATGTTGTTGAAAACAGCTTCCTCATGCGGTGTACGGATGTCTGAGCGAAGCGCTTGGACCCCTGTTTCAGATTGCATGGTATCGAGAAGGGTCAAACCGCCAAAGACTTTTCCAACCAAGTCTTTTTCCTTGTTTGATAGTTTTCTCCAGTCGTCTAGGTCATTTGACAAGGGGATACGCGTATCGAGCCAGAATTGCTCTGTCAGCTTTTCCCAAGTTGATTTGTCGATGACATCTTCGATGGCATTCCAGTTAATGGCTTTGTAGTAAGTTTCCATTTGAAATCTCTTTCTGTATGTAATAATGCGATTGTCGAATCCTCTCTATTTTATCATAGTCTGAGAAGAGTATCGCACAAAAAGTCGGAAGCCCGACTTTTTAGTTTTTCATAGTATTTAAGATACTTATCAAGTTTTGTATGATGGGTAACTTAATCAGTAGTCTGAGAAAACGTGGTTGCCTCAGATAAAAATTAAATCACACAACTTTCACATTGGTTAGCACCGACTTCTCCACCGTCGTCTGTAAAGGTACGAACGTAGTAAATTGACTTGATACCCTTGTTAAAGGCATAGTTACGAAGGATTGACAAGTCACGTGTCGTTTGTTTGTTTTCTTTCTTCCATTCGTAAAGACCTTTTGGAATGTCGCTACGCATGAAGAGAGTGAGTGAAAGCCCTTGGTCCACGTGCTCTGTTGCAGCAGCGTAAACATCAATTACCTTACGCATATCCATATCGTAAGCAGAAGTGTAGTAAGGGATAGTATCTGTTGACAAGCCTGCAGCTGGGTAGTAGATTTTACCGATTTTCTTCTCTTGGCGTTCTTCAATACGTTGCGTAATCGGGTGGATAGAAGCAGAAACGTCATTGATGTAGCTGATAGAACCATTTGGAGCTACAGCAAGGCGGTTTTGGTGGTAAAGTCCATCTGCTTGAACCTTTTCGCGAAGTTCAGCCCAGTCAGCGGCGCTCGGGATAAAGACGTCTTTGAAGAGTTCTTTGACACGGTCTGATTTTGGAACAAATTCACCTGTCACATACTTGTCGAAGTAGCTACCGTTAGCATAGTCTGATTTTTCAAAGTTGTGGAAGGTGATACCACGTTCACGCGCGATGTTATTAGATTCTACCAAGGTCCAGTAGTTCATAAGCATAAAGTAGATGCTAGTGAATTCAACAGACTCAGGTGATCCATATTCGATGAGTTGTTGCGCTAGATAGCTATGAAGTCCCATGGCACCAAGACCAAAGGTGTGGGCCAAGCTATTTCCGTGGTCGATAGTAGGGACAGCTACGATGTGTGAACTATCTGTAACGAAAGTCAAAGCACGAACCATCGCACGGATAGAACGACCAAAGTCAGGTGAAGTCATCATGTTGACCACGTTGGTTGATCCAAGGTTACATGAAACGTCTGTTCCCATTTGAAGGAATTCTTGAGCATCGTTGATCAAGCTTGGTTCTTGAACTTGAAGAATCTCAGAACACAAGTTACTCATGATGATTTTTCCATCAACAGGATTTGCACGGTTGGCTGTATCAATGTTGACTACATAAGGGTAACCAGACTCTTGTTGCAATTTAGAAATTTCAGTTTCCAAATCACGAGCTTTGATTTTTGTCTTGCGGATATTTGGATTTGCGACCAATTCATCGTATTTTTCAGTGATGTCGATATAGTTGAATGGCACACCGTATTCAAGTTCTACAGAGTATGGGCTAAAGAGATACATTTCTTCATTTTTTCGAGCCAATTCGTAGAATTTATCGGGTACTACAACACCAAGTGAAAGAGTCTTTACACGAACTTTTTCATCGGCATTTTCTTTCTTAGTTGAAAGGAAGGCGATGATATCTGGATGGAAGACGTTGAGGTAGACAACCCCAGCACCTTGACGTTGACCAAGTTGGTTTGAGTAAGAGAAACTGTCTTCGAAGAGTTTCATAACTGGAACAACACCAGAAGCTGCTCCTTCATAACCTTTGATAGGAGCTCCGGCTTCACGAAGGTTGCTGAGGGAAATTCCCACACCACCACCGATACGCGAAAGTTGAAGAGCAGAGTTGATAGAACGTCCGATAGAGTTCATGTCATCAGTTACTTGAATCAAGAAACAAGATACCAACTCTCCACGACGAGCACGACCAGCATTCAAAAAGGAAGGAGTAGCTGGTTGGTAGCGCTGGTGGATGATTTCATTGGCAATATCAATCGCAATCGCTTCATCACCATCTGCAAAATATAGTGCGTTAAAGAAGACACGGTCTTCCATGCTTTCAAGATAGTATTCCCCGTCGTTAGTCTTCAAGGCATATTGATTGTAAAACTTATAGGCAGCCATGAATGATTTGAATTGGAAGTTTTGATTCTTGATAAATTGATGCAATTCTTCCAAGAATTCTGGACGGTATTTCTTGATAAATGCAGTTTCGATGTAGTTGTGTTCAATAAGGTAGTTGATTTTATCAGTGATTGAATCAAAAACCATGGTATTTGGAACTACATTTTCTTTAAAGAAAGCATCCAAGGCTTCCTTATCTTTATGAAGCATGATTTGTCCATTGACAGGACGGTTGATTTCGTTATTGAGACGGAAGTAAGTTACGTCCTCAAGATGTTTTAATCCCATAAAATTTCCTTTATCTAATTACAAAAGAAAGGCCTCTAAGTTAGCCCTAGAAGCAGTTTCTTCTGGATGATGTACTAAGATTATGCTAATTGTTTCAGTTTTCCTGGTTGGAAACCTGAAAAGACTTCAGTTGGTGTTTGGATAACAGGAGCAGCGCTGAAACCGAGCTCTTTAACTTGATCGATGTACTCTGGTTGCTCGTCGAGATTGATCTCACGATAAGCGACATTGTTGCTGTCCAAGAAACGTTTGGTCATTTTACATTGTACACAATTATTTTTAGAATAAACCGTTACCATTTTCGTAACTCCTCTTTCAAAATAGATTACTTTCTTAGTATATCAGAAAAAAAAACTTTGTCAAACTTTTTAAACTAAATCTTGTGCTAAAAAGTTACAGTTTTAAAAACAAAGCACAAGATATAGTGTTTTTTAAAACATAAATTTTGACTTCCGTTGAACTGTCAAACTTTCTCAAAATAAAAAAACTACATACTGTATATTGGCAATATAAATAGAAGGTTTTCAGCAAGTTATCAGAAAGGAAAACGAAGAAAATAGCAAAAATCGTAAGAACAGAAATAAGTCTAGCTGAGACAATGCTTTAACAAAACAGAAACTGTGATATTTACGAAAAAAAGAAATTTTCCACACAAGATGTCCCAATATTTTGTATTAGAATATCTAAAATATAACAAAAGTGGAAATGACAGATTATGCTGTATTCATAAAAATGGATCATTGGTTAATTTCATATAGGATACTTATGAGTTTCGTATCCTTTTATAAGGAGTATATAAATACAATGTTTGAAAACGTTCATTTCATGTGATATACTACCTGTGATTGTAAGATTAAAAAATGGATATCTAGATGCTTTTATTTGATAGAGAATGTTATCAGATTATAATTAGATTAAATAAATAAAAGAACACAGAATCAGGAGGTACGTGGTGAAAGAAAATGATGTTATTTTAAAACGGCAATCGACTCAAATATTTTTTAAGAATGGTGATACGGATTTTTTCTTTAATTGGTTGCTAGGAATCGGTGAAGTTTTTGGCTTCTCTCATGGAGAGCTGTATTATCTTGCTCAAAAGTTAGGTAATTCACCAAAACCTGATGACTGGAAAAATGAGTTTTTATCACATGTGAACTATCTTGAACAAAAGGTTAGTAATTTAGGTTTGAGTGAACAAACAAAGGCGCAGTATTATCTCGCACAGACCTACTCACTTCGATCGGCAATCCAGTTTACTGATCCATTTTCTGCCGAATACTTACCTATCGTTTGTCAAATGGAGAAGGCGTTCTCTAGTGCAATTCATTCACTAGGTACACCGATTGAAAAACTAACTATTGCTTATCAGGATTCCTACTTGCCTGGTTATTATCTTCATAGCGGTGATAATTGCCCAACGCTGATTATGATCGGTGGAGGTGATACTTATCGCGAAGATTTATTTTATTTTGCAGGATATCCTGGATGGATACGAAATTATAATGTTTTAATGGTTGACCTTCCTGGTCAAGGGAGCAATCCTAGTAGAGGGCTAATCTTTGGTGTGGATGCCTCTATTCCAATTTCATTATGCATAGACTGGTTGGAAAATAGAAATCCTAAACTAAATTATTTAGCCATTTATGGTGTCAGCGGAGGGGGATATTTTACCGCACAAGCTGTCGAAAAGGATCCAAGAATTCATGCTTGGATTGCTAGTACCCCTATTTACGACGTTGCAGAGCTCTTCAGAAAAGAATTCGGATCAAGTTTGAAAGCACCTAGTTGGTTAATAAATGCCATTTTAAAATTAGCTGGAAATTTGAATGAATCAGCAAATTTGAATCTTAAAAAGTATGCATGGCAGTTTGGTACCTCTGATTTTAAGAGTGCTATTGATGATGTATTTAACTATGCAAAGATTGTAGATTATAAAAAAATTCAATGCCCATGCCTGTTTATCATGGGAAAGGGTGAGGGTGCTGAACTGCAGCATCAAACTAAGGTAATTTATGAATCACTTAAATCTAAAAATCAACAAACTAAACTTCAAGTATTTGAGGCGGAAAGTGGTGCGGACGCTCATTGCCAAGTCAATAATTTAAGACTCGCCCATAATGTCGTTTTTGATTGGTTGGATACTTTATTTGAATGGAATCAATCAAAGTTTTAGTTCTACTTATACTACTTAGATATATCTACATTTTTACTGTTAGGTGCTACAAGCCTATTTTACTTTAAGTAGCAAATTGAATAAATTCTCTACTGTTGATGGTAAGAGTAGGTTTTAGAATTTCAGTATTTGATGAAGCCTTTTCAAATAATAGGTTGGCTGAGTTATATTAATTATAACTAAATAGTATTATTTTTTCATTATTTACTAGGATTGTCTTCTGATTGATATTAAGAGAAAATAGCTTTGAAAATTGAATTTTGATGATAACATTTTTGAACAATTAGTGTTTAGATATGCTATTTAATTGCTAGAGTGCTCATTACAATAGAAAAAGAAGTAATTTCATTTTCAGTAAAAGTCCATAAAATACTTGAAAAATTATCTTGAAGATGATATAATACAATCTTGTAAGGGTTATCACATATAACTCAAAAAGAAAACACTTAAAGGAGAGTCAAACTATGGCTTCTAAAGATTTCCACGTAGTGGCAGAAACAGGTATTCACGCACGTCCAGCAACATTGTTGGTTCAAACAGCTAGCAAATTTGCTTCAGATATCACTCTTGAGTACAAAGGTAAATCAGTAAACCTTAAATCTATCATGGGTGTTATGAGTCTTGGTGTTGGCCAAGGTGCTGACGTTACAATTTCAGCTGAAGGTGCAGATGCTGACGACGCAATCGCTGCTATCACTGAAACTATGGAAAAAGAAGGATTGGCATAAGGAAAATGACAGAAATGCTTAAAGGAATCGCAGCATCTGATGGTGTTGCAGTTGCAAAAGCATATCTACTCGTTCAACCGGATTTGTCATTTGAGACTGTTACAGTCGAAGATACAAACGCAGAAGAAGCTCGCCTTGATGTCGCTCTAAAAGCATCACAAGACGAGCTTTCTGTTATCCGTGAGAAAGCAGTAGGTACGCTCGGTGAAGAAGCAGCTCAAGTTTTTGACGCTCACTTAATGGTTCTTGCTGACCCAGAAATGATTAGCCAAATCAAGGAAACAATCCGTGCGAAGAAAGTGAATGCAGAAGCAGGTCTGAAAGAAGTAACAGACATGTTTATCACTATCTTTGAGGGCATGGAAGACAACCCATACATGCAAGAACGTGCAGCGGATATCCGCGACGTGACAAAACGTGTATTGGCAAACCTCCTTGGTAAAAAATTGCCAAACCCAGCTTCTATCAATGAAGAAGTGATCGTGATTGCGCACGACTTGACTCCTTCTGATACAGCTCAATTGGACAAAAACTTTGTTAAAGCTTTTGTAACCAACATCGGTGGACGTACAAGCCACTCAGCTATCATGGCACGTACACTTGAAATTGCTGCTGTATTGGGTACAAACAACATCACTGAAATCGTTAAAGATGGTGACATTCTTGCCGTTAACGGTATCACTGGTGAGGTTATTATCAACCCAACTGATGAGCAAGCAGCAGAATTCAAGGCTGCTGGTGAAGCTTATGCGAAGCAAAAAGCTGAATGGGCACTCTTGAAAGATGCACAAACAGTGACTGCTGATGGTAAACACTTTGAATTGGCTGCCAACATCGGTACTCCAAAAGACGTTGAAGGTGTCAATGACAATGGCGCTGAAGCTGTTGGCCTTTACCGTACAGAGTTCTTGTACATGGATTCTCAAGACTTCCCAACAGAAGATGAGCAGTACGAAGCTTACAAGGCTGTACTTGAAGGAATGAACGGTAAACCTGTTGTCGTTCGTACAATGGATATCGGTGGAGACAAGGAACTTCCTTACTTCGATATGCCTCACGAAATGAACCCATTCCTTGGATTCCGTGCCCTTCGTATCTCTATTTCTGAAACTGGAGATGCTATGTTCCGCACACAAATCCGTGCCCTTCTTCGTGCATCTGTTCATGGTCAATTGCGTATCATGTTCCCAATGGTTGCGCTCTTGAAAGAATTCCGTGCAGCGAAAGCAGTCTTTGACGAAGAAAAAGCAAATCTTCTTGCTGAAGGTGTTGCAGTTGCGGATAATATCCAAGTTGGTATCATGATCGAAATCCCAGCAGCAGCAATGCTTGCAGACCAATTTGCAAAAGAAGTTGACTTCTTCTCAATTGGTACAAACGACTTGATCCAATACACAATGGCGGCAGACCGTATGAACGAGCAAGTTTCATACCTTTACCAACCATACAACCCATCAATCCTACGTTTAATTAACAACGTTATCAAGGCAGCTCACGCTGAAGGTAAATGGGCAGGTATGTGTGGTGAGATGGCTGGTGACCAACAAGCTGTTCCACTTCTTGTCGGAATGGGCTTGGATGAGTTCTCTATGTCAGCAACATCTGTACTTCGTACACGTAGCTTGATGAAGAAACTCGACACAGCTAAGATGGAAGAGTACGCAAACCGTGCCCTTACAGAATGCTCAACAATGGAAGAAGTTCTTGAACTTCAAAAAGAATACGTTAATTTTGATTAATCAAAAAGTCCTTGCAACTCGGTTGCAGGGATTTTTTGATTTAAAAATTTAGTGATTGATTTTCAATATAGGATTCTCAAATCAGACTGTTCAGATAGAAAGTAGTGTAGAAAACAAAAAACGTTAACTGGTTCATAAAATCCTTGACAAGTTAAAAATTTAGGAGTAAACTATTAACCAGTTAACTATTAGAGAGGAGTTTCTGCAATTTAGAAATGAATTGCAACTAGAAATATCAAAAAGAAAGAGAGTTTCGATGAAAATTAATAAAAAATACCTTGCTGGTTCTGCGGCAGCTTTGATTTTAAGTGTTTGTTCTTACGAGTTGGGACTTTATCAAGCCAGAACGGTTAAGGAAAATAATCGTGTTTCCTATATAGATGGAAAACAAGCAACGCAAAAAACGGAGAATCTGACTCCTGATGAGGTTAGCAAACGTGAAGGAATTAATGCCGAACAAATCGTCATCAAGATAACAGACCAGGGTTATGTCACTTCACACGGAGATCACTATCATTATTACAATGGGAAGGTTCCTTATGATGCTATCATCAGTGAAGAGTTGCTGATGAAGGATCCAAACTACCAGCTCAAGGACGAGGATATTATCAGTGAAATCAAGGGTGGTTATGTCATCAAGGTGGATGGAAAATACTATGTTTACTTTAAGGATGCAACCCGTGCGGATAATGTCCGTACAAAAGAAGAAATCAATCGGCAAAAACAAGAGCATAGTCAGCATCGTGAAGGAGGAACTTCAGCAAACGATGGTGCGGTAGCCTTGGCACGTTCACAGGGGCGCTACACCACAGATGATGGCTATATCTTTAATGCATCCGATATCATTGAAGATACTGGTGATGCTTATATCGTTCCTCATGACAACCATTACCATTACATTCCTAAGAGTGAGTTATCAGCCAGCGAATTGGCTGCCGCAGAAGCCTTTCTATCTGGTAGAAGTGGCCAATCAAATACGCCTACTTATCGCCGTACCATTAACAACAGTGCTAGCAGTGATGTAGATAGATGGACCCCATCCTATAATAACCAAGGCAACAGCTATACAAATACGAACACAAACAACAACAGCAACACTAACAGTCAAGCAAGTCAAAGTGATGACATTGATAGTCTTTTGAGACAGCTCTACAAACTGCCTTTGAGCCAACGACATGTGGAATCTGATGGCCTTGTTTTCGACCCAGCACAAATCACAAGTCGCACAGCCAGAGGGGTTGCAGTGCCTCATGGGAACCATTACCATTTCATCCCTTATTCACAGATGTCTGAATTGGAAGAACGAATCGCTCGCATCATCCCACCTCGCTATCGTTCGAATCATTGGGTGCCGGATTCAAGACCAGAACAACCAAGTCCACAACAGACTCCGGAACCTAGTCCAAGCCCGCAACCTGCACCAAATCCTCAACCATCTCCAAGTAATCCCATTGACGAAAAATTGGTCAAACAAGCAGTTCGAAAAGTAGCTGATGGCTATGTATTTGAGGAGAATGGAACCTCACGTTATATTCCTGCCAAGGAACTTTCAGCAGAAACAGCAATAGCCATTGATAGTAAACTAGCCAAGCAAGAAAGTTTAGCCCATAAGCTCGGAGCTAAGAAAACCAACCTCCCATCTGGAGATCAAGAATTTTACAATAAGGCTTATGACTTGCTAGCAAGAATTCATCAGGACTTACTTGATAATAAAGGTCGTAAAGTTGATTTTGACGCTTTGGATAAACTGTTGGAACGTTTAAATGATGAAAGCAGTGATAAAGTTAAGTTGGTCGAAGATATACTTGCATTTCTAGCACCGATTCGTCATCCAGAACGTCTAGGAAAACCAAATGCGCAAATAGCTTACACAGATGATGAGATTCAAGTAGCCAAGTTGGCAGGCAAGTATACAACAGAAGATGGCTATATCTTTGATTCTCGTGATATCACCAGTGATGAGGGGGATGCCTATGTAACTCCACATATGACCCATAGTCATTGGATTAAGAAAGATAGTTTGTCTGAAGCTGAAAGAGCAGCGGCCCATGCTTATGCTAAAGAGAAAGGTTTGACTCCTCCTTCAACAGACCATCAGAATCCAGGAAATACGGAAGCTAAAGGAGCAGAAGCTATCTACAACCGCGTGAAAGCAGCTAAGAAGGTGCCCCTTAATCGTATGCCTTACAATCTTCAATATACTGTGGAAGTCAAAAACGGAAGCTTGATTATTCCTCATTATGACCATTACCATAACATCAAATTTGAGTGGTTTGACGAAGGACTTTATGAGGCACCTAAGGGGTATACTCTTGAGGATCTCTTTGCGACTGTCAAGTACTATGTTGAACATCCAAATGAACGTCCGCACTCAGATAGTGGTTGGGGAAATGCAAGTGACCATGTTCAAAGAAACCAAAATGGTCAAGCTGATACCAATCAAACGGAAAAACCAACAGAGGAGGAACCTCGGACAGAAAAACCTGAGGAAGAAAAACCACGCGAAGAGAAACCGCAAAGTGAGAAGCCGGAATCTCCAAAACCAACTGAGGAACCGGAAGAAGAATCACCAGAGGAGCCAGAAGAACCTCAGGTCGAGACTGAAAAGGTTGAAGCGAAGTTAAGAGAGGCTGAAGCGCTACTTGAAAAGATTCAAGACCCCATCATCAAGTCCAATGCCAAAGAAACTCTCACAGGATTAAAAAATAACCTGCTATTTGGTACCAAGGACAACAATACAATTATGGCTGAAGCTGAAAAGTTGTTGGCCTTGTTAAAGGAGAGCAACTAAACCTAACACAATTTTCTAGCTCCTAAAAACAGGATGAGAGAACTAGAAAAGTTAAAATCGAAAATGAGAACAGAATGCGAGTTCTAGTTCTCATTTTTTTCATGAAAATGTGCAAAATATCTTGACATATAGTATAAATAAAGATAAACTATTTACTAGTTAATTAAATGGTTAAATACTAGTTAAGGAGTAATGATGAAAAAAAGAACATTTCTATTATTGATAGCCAGTCTGCTGCTTCTTGTCTTAGGAGCATGTAGTCAAAAAGAAAAACAAGAAGCAAAAGGGATGAAGATTGTAACAAGTTTTTACCCTATCTACGCCATGGTCAAAGAGGTATCGGGGGACTTGAATGATGTACGGATGATTCAGTCAAGTAGTGGGATTCACTCCTTTGAACCGTCAGCTAATGACATTGCTGCTATTTATGACGCGGATGTCTTTGTCTACCACTCGCATACACTGGAGTCTTGGGCTGGAAGTCTAGATCCTAACTTGAAAAACTCAAAAGTTAAGGTTTTAGAAGCTTCTGAAGGAATGACCTTGGAGCGTGTACCAGGTTTAGAAGATGTAGAAGCTGGTGACGGTATTGATGAAAAAACACTCTACGATCCTCACACTTGGTTAGATCCAGAAAAAGCAGGTGAAGAAGCTCAGATTATCGCTGACAAACTTTCGGAGATTGATAGTGCTAATAAGGAAACGTATCAAAAGAATGCTAAAAACTTTATAGCAAAGGCCCAAGAATTGACTAAGAAATACCAGCCTATTTTTGAAAAAGCGAGCCAAAAGACTTTTGTTACACAACATACAGCTTTTTCTTATCTCGCTAAACGGTTTGGATTGAAACAACTTGGTATAGCAGGGATTTCCCCTGAACAAGAACCAAGTCCGAGACAACTAACAGAAATTCAGGAATTCGTTAAAACCTATAAGGTTAAAACCATCTTTACTGAGATCAATGCTTCTTCTAAAGTCGCTGAGACCTTGGTCAAATCAACGGGAGTTAGTCTAAAGACACTCAATCCTTTAGAAGCAGATCCTGAAAATGATAAAACTTACTTAGAAAACCTTGAAGAAAATATGAATGTTCTTGCAGAAGAATTAAAATGAGGAGATGATAAAAATGAAGAAGAAATACCTTGCAGCAGGATCGGCTCTTGTCCTTTCCCTAAGCATTTGCATCTATGCATTGAACCAACATCAGGTAGAAGGAAACAAAGATAATAACCGTGTGTCTTATGTCGATGGGAAGCAAGATTCTCAAAAAACAGAGACCCAGACACCAGACCAAGTTAGCAAAAAAGAAGACATTCAGGCAGAACAAATTGTTGTGAAAATTACCGATCAAGGTTATGTGACTTCACATGGTGACCATTTCCATTATTACAATGGTAAAGTTCCTTTTGACGCGATTTTCAGCGAAGAATTGTTGATGAAAGATGCCAATTATCAACTGAAAGATGCTGATATTGTCAATGAAATCAAAGGTGGCTACATTATTAAGGTGGATGGCAAGTATTATGTCTACCTTAAAGATGCGGCACATGCTGATAACGTTCGTACGAAGGACGAAATTGAGCGCCAAAAACAAGGTCATACTCATGATGCACCAACTTCTAACAGTGCAGTGGCACTTGCTCAATCTCAAGGTCGTTATACTACAGATGATGGCTACATCTTTAATCCGTCTGATATTATAGAGGATACTGGTGATGCTTATATTGTCCCTCATGGTGGACATTACCACTATATTCCAAAGAGCTCCTTGTCTGCTAGCGAATTGGCAGCTGCCCAAGCCTACCTCTCTGGAACTAGAAAACAAGCAAGTGTGACTGACTATCGTCCGAGTCCAAACACAACTAGTCAAACGACCAACCTGAGTCAAGAAGCTGAAAGGCCAAGCAATCCAGAAGAGAGCTTACAAACTCTATTGCAGCAACTCTATGCTCTTCCAAGTAGTCAACGTTATGCTGAATCAGATGGCTTGATTTTTGATCCTGCTAAGATTTCAAGTAGAACGCCGAGTGGCGTGGCGATTCCTCACGGAAATCACTATCATTTCATCCCATATACAAAACTTTCTGCCTTGGAAGAAAAGATTGCGCGTATGATTCCTTTATCTAGCGACAGTGGGAAGCCAACACCTTTGGAAAATCCAAGCAAACCAGCAGAACATCCAGCTCAACCAGATCATCCTCATGACCAAGATGGTAACCATGGAAGTCAGGATATCAACCATGAAGATCATGACCATGATGGAGAGGATCATGACCATCACCACGGTGAAGAACATGATCATGGTTTTGCAGCTGACCGTGTTATTAGTGAAGATGAGCAAGGGTTTGTAGTTTCTCATGGAGATCACGCTCATTATTTCTTTAAGAAGGACTTGACTGCAGCCCAAATCAAAGCTGCCCAAGATCACTTGAAAGAAAATCATCAGTCGCAGCACGTTCAACCACTTGCAAAGACTGTGGAAAGTTTCTCAAGAGATGCTAGCGATGAAGAAAAAATCAAGTATATCTCACAGACCTACGGAGTACCGCTCGAAGCGATTCGTATTTCAAATGGATTCTTTGTCTTTGGAAATCCGGATCAAGCCTATGATCCAACCCATATCCATCCCTATGCTGTTCGAAAAGAACATGTTCGTATTCCTCTCCAAACTGGAAATCCAGAACTGGATTTCCTAAATGAACTGTATACGACTGCCCTACGTGATGGGGTGTCTCCTTATAGTTTACAGGTAGAAAGTGGTAGTTTTGTGATTCCTCACGGAGACCACAATCACTACATCAAGGTTCAAACTAAGGGCTATGAAGTTGCTTTGAAGAACAAGATTCCAGCCCTACAATCAGCCTATCAACCTGGGGTTTTTGACGAACAAACTGTTCTTTCTAAAGTTGATCAACTTTTAGCAGATAGCAGAAATCTCTACAAAGACCAGCCAATCGTGCAGAGACGGGTTGAACTTGCTTTGGGGCAGTTCACCGAAAATATGAAAAAACTGGCAACAAACTCAACTGCTGGTTACCTAGCAGCCTTGGATCTCTTTGATAAGCAATATATCCATGTGGATCAAAGTGTGTCTCCAGTTGAAACATCACCTTTGGACAAGAAATACCAAGCCCTTGTAGATAAGATTAATACACTGGATACAGATACTTATGGTTTGCCTAAGAAGAATCTCTTGCTTCATTTACAAGATGCAAAGCTAGCACAAGATGAGACAGAGTTGGATGCCATTGAAGCGAAACTGCAAGCCTTGAAAGATTTCCGCGATCGTACAGGAGTCACAACAGTAGAGTACATCAAGTACTTCTACGAACATGTATCTGATGGTCGTCTTAGAGAAGAACTTCGTAACCGTGTTGCCAAGCTGACTTGGGAACTTTACCAATCGCAATCTTTTCTCAAAGCAACCGACTTGAACAAGTTATTCCCAACTATTTACCAAACTAAGCTAGAAGTAGAAGAGGCTCTCAAAGAAGAACCCGTTTCTACAAAAGCTGGTAAGACTATTCTAGATACGGAAAAAGTAGATAGTCAAACTGCTAAGACAGCCATCTATGAATTCCTAAAAGAACTCTACGGTGATTTTATGCCAGAAGAGCGGGTTAGCCATGTTAAGAAGGAAGAAGTGGATGCTCTCCTAACTAAAGCTGCCCAACTCCTAGCACGTGTCAAGGAAGATGGTGTCAAACAATCCCTAGCTGAAGAAGCAGCTAATATCAAAGCGGCTACTGAAAAGGAAAATGCAGACCTTGACGAAGCTAAAACACAACTTGAGGATCTTTTAAATCGTATTGCAGCGACTATCCAACGAGAGGAAAAAGAAGCAGAACAAGATCCACAAACGGTGATTATCTACCAAAAACTCTATAATGTCTTGCTCTCTCTTCACAAGTACTTAGAGGATAACAAAGGATCCGATGCTGACTTTGAACGAGTTGATGCCCTATTTGATCAACTTGCAGCCAAAAGCAGTGATAAAGAAGGTCTCCTCACTCTAGCTAAAGAAATCATTAACTTGAACCAAGAACTCCGTTCGAAAGTAAGTGAAACTGATAGTCAATCTAAGCCTGAGAAAGACAGTAAAACAGCTGCTTCTCAAGCGCCAGAAAAGCAAGTGCAAAGTGAGACTGAGCCAAGTGTTCAACCAAAGGAATAAAAAGAAAAGCGAAGTAGCTGAGCTACCTCGTCTTTTTTAGTCTTTATAAGATACAATGCCAATGATGGTATCCACTGCACGCTCCATAGTCTGAAGGCTGACGTATTCAAAACGTCCATGCATGTTTTCACCACCTGCAAAGATATTAGGAGTTGGAATTCCCATAAAGGAAATCTTAGAACCGTCTGTCCCACCACGAATTGGTTCAATAATTGGCGTGATTCCAAGATCTTCCATAACAGCTTTAGCAATGGTAACGGGCGTCATATCTTTCTCAATGACTTCTTTCATATTGTAGTACTGGTCTGTCAGAGTCAAGGTTACTCGATTATTTCCAAGCTCTTGATTCATTTTGTCAGCAATCTCCTGCATGGCTTCCTTACGAGATTCAAAGGCATCCTTTTCAAAGTCACGAATGATGTAGCTTGCACGCGCCTCCTCGACACTACCTGACACATCCATAAGATGATAGAAACCTTGGTAACCATCTGTCAGTTCAGGTCGGTCATTCTCAGGAAGTTGATTATGAAAATCAATTGCTAACTGAAGAGCATTGACCATCTGACCTTTAGCGGTACCAGGATGGACATTGCGGCCTTGGAAATGGAGTTCAGCAGCAGCTGCTGAGAAAGTTTCGTACTGAAGTTCACCTAGTGGTCCACCATCAACAGTATAGGCAAAATCAACATCAAAGTCATCTGCATCAAACTTATTGGCACCGACACCGATTTCTTCATCTGGTCCAAAACCAACACGGATTTCACAATGCTTGATTTCAGGGTGAGCAGTCAGATATTCAATAGCAGTCATAATCTCAGCAATACCTGATTTGTCATCAGCGCCCAGCAAGGTTGTGCCGTCAGTTGTGATAAGGGTTTGGCCTAGATATTTCTCAAGGCTCTTGAAATCAGCAGGATCGAGTTTAAATCCAGAATCACCCAAGTCGATAGCTCCACCATCATAGTTTTCGATAACTTGCGGCTTCACACCTTCAGCATTAAAGTCAGCTGTATCTATGTGGGAGATGAACCCAATTTTGCGTGTCAAGCTGGGATCATTTGCTGGTAAGGTACCAATGGCAAAACCATTTGGGAGGTAGTAAACATTTTGCAGACCAACACGTTTCATTTCAGGAATAAGAATATTGGTCGCAAAATCTACCTGGCTTTGCGTACTTGGAGTAGTAGTAGAGTGTTCATCAGAACGCGTATTGACCTTAACGTAGGTCAAGAAACGATCTAAAAGGTTGGGATAAGTCATAAAAACTCCTTTAATATCATTTTTTTCATTGTATCATAGAATGGAGAGAAAGACAAAGAGAAGTAAATAAAAAAAATGAATGAAAGCGTTTATTTATTATATATTTCATGGTAGAATGGTAATTGAAAAAAACATCACAAGGACATATCAATGAAAAAAGCAATTTTAATGATGACATTCGGTTCGCCGGAAGAGATTACATTTGAGAGTGTAGCGGATTTTTTTACCAATATTCGTCGTGGAATCAGACCCAAGGATCACGAGATTCAGACTCTTTATGACAATTATGTTCGTATAGGTGGTACGCCCCTGCAGAGGATTACACGTGATGAGGTCAGTTTAGTCAAGGAACGGTTAGGAGAAGAGTATGGCATCTACTTTGCTAACAAATTTTCTCGCCCCTTTATCCCTGATGTGATCAAGCAGATGGAGGCTGATGGTGTTGAAGAATGTATTTGCTTGATTTTAGAACCTCATTATTCCTTTTACTCAGTCATGGGGTATGAGAAGTTTCTGGAAAGCCAGCAGATCCGATTTTTAGTCATTAAGGATTGGTATCAACAACAGGCTTTGCTGGACTTTTGGACAGATGAGATTAACAAAATTTTACGAGACGATGTAAGAGAAGAATCTTTCAAGGTGATCTTTTCAGCCCATAGCGTCCCCATTTTTGCCTTGGATTATGGAGATCCTTATATCGATCAGATTTTTGATAATAGCAAGCTAATTGCTGAACAACTCGTCCTAACAGCCGACCAGTATACCAATACTTGGCAGAGCGAAAGCGATATTGGAATCCCTTGGATCAAGCCAGATGTTTTAGAATATTTACGAGAACAAAAGCAACATCCCGAGCATTATATTTTTGTCCCGATTAGTTTTATCAGTGAGCACATCGAAGTCTTGTTTGATAATGATGTGGAATGTTATGAGTTGTGTCAAGAATTAGGTGTCACCTACCATCGCCCACCTATGCCCAATACGGATAGCCGTTTAATTGACGCTTTAGTTGCTACTGTAAGAGCCAATGAACACAAAGAATTTAAGGAATTTCTCCCAGAAGAAGAAACTTTTGATGAGCTAGCTCCGTCAGCCACTACTAAGGATATTATGGAGGAGACAGATAACCTTCAGATGCCAGAATTTGTCAAAAAACTGATTGAGAAAAAAGGTCGTGAAAATGTGAAGATGCCTTACTTGATTAAGAAAATGCTAGAAAAGGCTGGTAAGTTGCCGAAAGACTAAAGAAAAAAGGATTTAGCATGAAGCTAGATCCTTTAATTGTTTTATTTTTTCTCAAGAAGAGCTTTGATTTCTTGAAGAACTTCAAGTTCAGTTGGAGCAGCAGGTGCTTCCTCAACCACTTCCTCTTTCTTACGAAGGTTTTGAGCTTTTTCCATAGCTTTAATAACGAAGAAGAGAACAGTACCTACAACAAGGAAGTTGATAATAGCACTCAAGAATTTACCATATGTAACACCATTCCATGCAAGCTCAGCGATGTTTTGTACTTTCGCAGCTTCCAAGGCTGGGTTCAATAGGAGTGGAGTGATGATGTCATTAACAAATGAAGTAACGATAGCACCAAAAGCAGAGGCGATGATCACACCGACAGCGAGGTCAACGACATTACCGCGAAGCAAGAATTCTTTAAGATCTTTTAACATTTTCATAATTTCCTTTCAAAAACTAATCTTAATTGTACCTGAAATACCTAAATATTGCAACCTTAATGCTTAATGACATCCATTTTATTTATAAAAAACGTATATTTTACTAAAAATATAATTAAGAATGATAATCAAAACCTGCGCAATTAGCGTTTCGATGGCATTAACCTGATCTAGTTGACCGTTGACAAATTGCCCGATAATATCGGGATAAGATGTAACAAAGATATAAGTTAAAAGAACGTCAAGACCAAGAGTAGAGAGACGAGCTAAGAAAAACTTAGCCAGGCGAGTCGGCCAGTTCCTTCTCTCTTGTTTAAAGACGATTGTATCATTTGTGAGAAAGGCAAAGAGAATACCGATAAGGTTTGCGAGTGCAGTTGCGAGGATTTCCTGGTGACTGATATGGTAGATAAACAAACGTGATAGGATAGATACTAGAGTAGTAGCACCACCAAAAAATAGGTAGGAGAGAATCTCGTTATCAAAGAAAGCTTTTATTAGTCTTTTCATGATTTTAGTATAGCATAAAGCTGGCTAATATGCTATACTAATAAGGTTGATAATCTCAACCCTTGGTGCTTAGCTTCTTTCACCAAGCATATTTTACGCGGGAAACCGTTAAAGGAGAAAACATGAAAAAATTAACTGTTCGTGATATGGCAGATATTGCTATTGTCGCTGCTATCTATGTGGTTTTGACCATCACCCCACCCCTTAATGCCATTAGTTACGGTGCCTACCAGTTCCGTATTTCAGAGATGATGAATTTCTTGGCCTTTTACAATCCTAAATATATCATCGGTGTGACGATTGGATGTATGATTGCTAATTTCTTTAGCTTTGGTCTAATAGATGTCTTTGTTGGTGGAGGTTCTACCCTATTTTTCCTAAGTCTAGGTGTATGGCTCTTTAGCAAATACAAAAATGACTATTTGTTCAATGGTTTGATTCGTAAAGATCATTTCTTCTTTTCAATCCTCTTCTCCATTTCAATGATTACCATTGCAGCTGAACTTCATATCGTTGCAGAGGCTCCATTCTTCTTTACATGGTTCTCTACTGGAATTGGTGAGTTTGCATCACTTATCGTAGGTGCGATTTTGATCAATAAACTGGGACAGCGAATCGATCTAACAAAATAAGAAGTCTATAAGCTAGATACTTGCCAAATCTAGCTTTTTTCATTCTATAAAATTAAAAGAGAGCGCTTGACAAGAACATAGAACTATAGTATACTTTTTAGGTAAGCTGATTTAGCTCAGTTGGCAGAGCGCATCCATGGTAAGGATGAGGTCGCCGGTTCAATCCCGGCAATTAGCATGATAGAAACGAAATGACCTTGGGAGACCAAGGTTTTTCTTATCTGCCTGTATAAATGAAGTTAAAACGTTTTGGCTGTTGACAAAAGTGACTCTATCTAGTAGAATAGTAGTTGCGATGAGTCGATAGGTAGTCTTCGGACTACTATTGAGCATAAGGAGGTCATAACGCAGGAGCGGACCTTGATGAGTTGTGTGAACCTGCTCATCACATGAAGATGCCTCTTAGTCCCTAGTCAATGACTAGGGATTTTTAATTTCAGAAAATAGAACCCAAAAATGCTTTTCAATTTTTAGAAAAAGTAGTATAATACTTCTATTATAGAAATTTTTAGAAAATTCCGAAAGAGGTTATTTATGGGATATACAGTTGCTGTAGTCGGCGCGACAGGTGCTGTCGGAGCTCAGATGATAAAAATGTTGGAAGAATCAACACTTCCAATCGATAAAATCCGTTACCTTGCTTCTGCACGTTCAGCTGGTAAGGCATTGAAATTTAAAGACCAAGATATTACGATTGAGGAAACGACTGAGACAGCCTTTGAGGGTGTTGATATTGCTCTCTTCTCAGCTGGTGGTTCTACATCAGCTAAGTATGCACCATACGCAGTTAAAGCTGGAGCAGTAGTAGTGGATAATACATCTTATTTCCGTCAAAATCCAGACGTACCTTTGGTTGTCCCAGAGGTCAATGCTCATGCACTTGATGCTCATAACGGAATCATTGCCTGCCCGAACTGTTCAACAATCCAAATGATGGTGGCGCTTGAACCTGTTCGTCAAAAATGGGGCTTGGACCGTATCATCGTTTCAACTTACCAAGCCGTTTCTGGTGCTGGTATGGGAGCGATTCTTGAAACACAACGTGAACTTCGTGAAGTCTTGAATGACGGTGTGAATCCACGTGATTTGCATGCGGAAATCTTGCCTTCAGGCGGTGACAAGAAACACTATCCTATCGCCTTTAACGCTCTTCCACAAATCGATGTCTTCACTGACAATGATTACACTTACGAAGAGATGAAGATGACCAAGGAAACTAAGAAAATCATGGAAGATGATAGCATCGCAGTGTCTGCAACATGTGTACGTATTCCCGTCTTGTCAGCTCACTCTGAGTCAGTTTATATCGAAACAAAAGAAGTGGCTCCAATCGAAGAAGTGAAAGCAGCTATTTCAGCCTTCCCAGGTGCTGTTCTTGAAGATGATGTAGCTCATCAAATCTATCCACAAGCCATCAATGCTGTCGGCTCACGTGATACCTTTGTTGGACGTATCCGTAAGGACTTGGATGCTGAAAAAGGAATTCACATGTGGGTTGTTTCAGATAACCTTCTTAAAGGTGCTGCTTGGAACTCTGTACAGATCGCAGAAACTCTTCACGAACGTGGATTGGTTCGTCCAACAGCTGAGCTGAAATTTGAATTGAAATAATGGTTTAGGAGTTCGAATGAACTCCTTCTTTGAAATAGAGAGGTGTTTCACATGTCTTACCAAGATTTAAAAGAGTGTAAAATCATCACGGCCTTCGTTACCCCTTTCCATGAGGATGGTTCCATTAACTTTGATGCTATTCCAGCTCTTATTGAACATTTATTGGCACATCACACAGACGGCATTCTTCTTGCTGGAACGACAGCTGAAAGTCCAACCTTGACCCACGATGAAGAGTTGCAACTCTTCGCGGCTGTGCAAAAGGTTGTCAATGGACGTGTTCCTTTGATTGCGGGTGTAGGTACCAATGACACACGTGACTCTATCGAGTTTGTCAAAGAAGTAGCAGAATTTGGTGGTTTTGCAGCTGGACTTGCTATTGTTCCTTACTACAACAAACCTTCTCAAGAAGGAATGTATCAGCACTTTAAGGCGATTGCAGATGCTTCAGATTTGCCGATTATCATTTATAACATTCCAGGGCGTGTGGTTGTCGAATTGACTCCTGAGACCATGCTTCGCTTGGCTGACCATCCTAATATCATCGGTGTTAAAGAATGTACCAGTTTGGCAAATATGGCTTACTTGATTGAACACAAGCCAGAGGAATTTTTGATTTATACTGGTGAAGATGGTGATGCCTTCCATGCTATGAATCTCGGTGCTGACGGGGTTATTTCTGTTGCATCTCATACAAATGGGGATGAAATGCACGAGATGTTTACTGCCATTGCCAAGAGTGATATGAAGAAAGCTGCAGCAATTCAGCGTCAGTTTATTCCAAAGGTTAATGCCCTCTTCTCTTATCCAAGTCCTGCACCAGTTAAGGCAGTTTTGAACTACATGGGATTTGCAGCTGGACCAACTCGTCTGCCTCTAGTTCCAGCACCAGAAGAAGATGCCAAACGCATTATCAAGGTTGTCGTAGATGGCGACTACGAAGCAACAAAGGCAACTGTAACAGGTGTCCTAAGACCAGATTATTAATGAAGACAATAAAATCCATGACCGAATGAACGATCATGGATTTTTCTTATTTTCCTAAACAGAATTGACTAAAGAGTTGGGTGATGAGTTCATCTGGAGCAGCATCACCTGTGATTTCACCGAGAATTTCCCAAGTACGAGTCAAGTCAACTTGAAGCAAATCAACTGGCATCCCCAGTTCAAGACCTTCGTTAACAGCTTGTAGGCTTTCAACTGCTTTTTCAATCAAGGAAATGTGACGAGCGTTAGATAGGTAAGTTGCATCTTGCTCGACTAAACCAGCATTTTCAAAGAAGAGGTTGTTGATGCGTTCTTCAATTTTATCGATGTTTTGGTTTTTAAGGACTGAAATGCGGATGACATCTTCTGGAAGTTCGGAAGTTTCAATCGCTTCTGGAAGATCAGTCTTGTTAAGAAGAATAATGCGATTAGTGTCCTGACTGATTTCTAGGAGTTGGCGGTCTTGGGCAGTCAGTGGTTCACTGGCATTTAGCACCAGTAGAACCAAGTCAGCTTCCTTGAGGGCTTTTTTAGAGCGTTCAACACCGATTTGTTCCACGATATCATCTGTGTCACGAATACCGGCTGTATCAATCAATTTAAGAGGAACACCGTTGATATTGACGTATTCTTCGATGACATCGCGTGTCGTACCAGCGATGTCAGTTACGATAGCCTTATCTTCACGCAAGAGATTGTTGAGAAGGCTAGATTTTCCAACGTTGGGACGACCGATGATGGCTGTGGAAATTCCTTCGCGAAGGATTTTACCGCGACGGGCTGTTCTAAGGAGATTGGTTAGCAATTGTTCAAACTCCATTGTCTTCTCTCGGACAATTGCAGTAGTAGCTTCCTCAACATCGTCATACTCAGGATAGTCGATATTGACCTCAACTTGGGCAAGTGTATTGAGGATTTCTTGGCGAGTATTGTTAATCAGTTCAGAAAGGGAACCGTCCAATTGTTTGACGGCAATGTTCATGGCTTTATCTGTCTTGGCACGGATGATGTCCATCACCGCCTCAGCCTGCGTCAAGTCCACACGTCCATTTAGGAAGGCACGTTTGGTAAATTCACCAGGTTCAGCCAACCGAGCTCCTTCACGGATAGCTAGCTGGAGAATTTCATTGGTCACCGCAATCCCACCATGAGTGTTAATCTCAATAATATCCTCACGAGTGAAAGTCTTTGGAGATTTCATAGCCCCAACCATGACTTCGTCCATAACCTTTCCTGTCTGAGGATCAACAATGTGTCCGTAGTTGAGAGTGTGGCTAGCAACCTTGCTTAAGTCTTTACCTTTAAAAATCTTTTGCGCAATAGCAAAACTATCTGTTCCGCTCAAGCGGACAATTCCAATGGCTCCTTCTCCAAGAGGAGTAGAGATCGCAGCGATGGTATCAAATTCACGTGTAATCATAATGTTTCCTTATTTAATAGCTCATTTCTTGGCAGTATTTCCAAGTTTCTTTTCAAATTGTAACAAATTTAAACTATTTCTTCAATGGAGGCTACTTGGGGATTGAAAAAGCCTAAGCAAATCTGCTTAAGCTAGCTTATTTGGTGCGCATTTCACCCTGAGGGAAGTAAGTTCCTTCTGGCATGTCGTTGATAATGACATGAACGGCTGATTGAGGTGCTCCAGTATTACGAACAACAGCTTCCGTTACTTCCTTAGCAAGAGCTTTCTTTTGCTCGAGCGTGCGTCCTTCAAATAAATCGATGCGTACAAATGGCATAATAGCTTCCTCCACTAGTTTTGTATTTCTTCTATTTTACCACATTTTGCCGTTTAAAGCTTCAGAAAATTATGATATACTAGAATGTAGCAAAAATTTAGAAATGGACGTGAAATAGAAGCATGGCACAGTTGTATTATCGTTATGGGACCATGAACTCTGGCAAGACGATTGAGATTTTAAAAGTGGCCTATAACTACGAGGAGCAAGGAAAAGGAGTTATCATCATGACTTCAGCTCTGGATACGCGTGACGGTGTTGGCTATGTATCTAGTCGGATTGGCATAAAACGCCCAGCCATTGCGATTGAGGAAACGACGGATATCTTTGGCTATATCCGAGACCTACCTAAAAAACCTTACTGTGTGCTGGTCGATGAGGCTCAGTTTCTCAAACGTCACCATGTTTACGACCTAGCTCGTGTTGTCGATGAGTTAGACATCCCTGTCATGGCATTCGGTTTGAAGAATGATTTTCGCAATGAACTATTCGAAGGTTCCAAACACCTCTTGCTATTAGCAGATAAGATTGACGAAATAAAGACCATCTGTCAGTATTGTAAGAAAAAGGCGACTATGGTACTCAGAACCCTAGATGGGAAGCCTACCTATGAGGGAGAACAAATTCAAATTGGTGGTAATGAAACCTATATCTCAGTTTGCCGTAAACATTATTTTGCCCCTGAAATCAATAAGGAGAATGAAGAAAAATGAACATCTATGATCAACTACAAGCTGTAGAAGACCGTTATGAAGAACTAGGAGAATTGCTCAGTGACCCTGATGTGGTATCTGATACCAAACGCTTCATGGAATTGTCCAAAGAAGAGGCTTCAACTCGTGATACAGTAACAGCCTACCGTGAGTACAAACAAGTCCTTCAAAACATCGTTGATGCCGAAGAGATGATTAAAGAGTCTGGAGGAGATGCGGACTTGGAAGAAATGGCCAAGCAAGAGCTCAAAGATGCCAAGGCTGAAAAAGAAGAATACGAAGAAAAACTAAAAATATTGCTCCTTCCAAAAGATCCAAACGATGACAAGAATATCATCCTTGAAATTCGTGGAGCAGCGGGTGGTGATGAAGCGGCACTTTTCGCTGGAGATTTGCTAACCATGTACCAAAAGTATGCTGAAGCACAAGGCTGGCGCTTCGAAGTCATGGAAGCTTCTATGAACGGTGTCGGTGGTTTCAAAGAAGTGGTTGCCATGGTTTCTGGTCAATCCGTTTACTCCAAACTTAAGTATGAATCAGGTGCCCATCGTGTGCAACGGGTCCCTGTGACAGAAAGCCAAGGTCGTGTTCACACCTCGACTGCGACTGTCCTGGTCATGCCTGAAGTAGAAGAAGTGGAATACGATATTGATCCAAAAGACCTTCGTGTTGATATCTACCACGCATCTGGTGCTGGTGGACAGAACGTCAATAAGGTTGCAACAGCCGTTCGTATCGTTCACTTGCCAACCAATATCAAGGTTGAAATGCAGGAAGAACGTACCCAGCAGAAGAACCGTGAGAAGGCCATGAAAATCATCCGTGCGCGTGTTGCTGACCACTTTGCACAAATTGCACAAGATGAACAAGACGCTGAGCGTAAGTCAACAATTGGTACTGGTGACCGTTCAGAACGGATCCGTACATATAACTTCCCACAAAACCGTGTCACAGACCACCGTATCGGTTTGACTCTCCAAAAATTAGATACCATTTTGTCTGGTAAATTGGATGAAGTTGTGGATGCCTTGGTTCTTTATGACCAAACACAGAAATTAGAAGAATTAAACAAATAATGAAATTAGCTCAATTATTTTCAGATTTTGAAGAAGAGTTGATAAGACAAGGAGAGGAAGCAGAAAGCCTCTCTTTTGTCTATCGTAGCGTAAAAAATCTCTCTTTTACAGACTTTGTCTTTGCCCTCCAGCAGGAAGTGACAAAAGAGGAAGAATTATTTTTAAAAGAAATTTTCCAGCAATTAGCAGCTCACAAACCAGCTCAGTATATCATTGGTCACGCAGATTTCTTTGGAATGCAGTTAAAAGTAGATGAGCGAGTTTTGATTCCTCGTCCAGAGACAGAAGAGTTGGTGGAGCTTATCCTGGCTGAAAATTCTGATGAAAATCTTAAGGTCTTGGATATCGGCACGGGAAGTGGTGCCATCGCCCTTGCTTTAGCAAAGAATCGTCCAGACTGGTCAGTGACAGCAGTTGATATTTCACAGGATGCACTAGATTTGGCAACTGAAAACGCTAAAGTTCAGAATTTCCAGATATTTTTTAAAAAATCTGATTGTTTTGCAGAAATTTCTGAAAAATATGATATAATTGTATCCAATCCACCCTATATCTCTCGTGAAGATGAGTCAGAGGTCGGTTTGAATGTTTTGCATTCAGAACCTCATCTAGCTCTCTTTGCAGATGAGGATGGCCTAGCTATTTACCGCAGAATTGTGGAAGATGCAAAAGACTATCTCAAAGATGGTGGTAAGATTTACCTTGAAATTGGATACAAGCAAGGTCAAAGTGTTTCCGATCTTTTTAGGAAATATCTTCCTGAAAAACGTGTAAGAACACTTAAAGACCAATTTGGTCAAGATAGGATGGTTGTAGCTGATGATGGACAGGATTAGACAAGAGTTGGAAAAGGGCGGAGCTGTCGTTCTACCTACAGAGACAGTTTACGGTCTTTTTGCTAAGGCCTTAGATGAAAAAGCTGTCGACCATGTTTACCAACTCAAACGTCGTCCTAGAGATAAGGCGCTCAATCTTAATGTCGCCTCTTTAGATGATATCTTGCACTTTTCTAAGAATCAGCCAGCTTATCTACAAAAACTTGTAGAGACCTTTTTACCGGGTCCCTTGACCATTATCCTTGAAGCAAACGACAGAGTTCCATATTGGGTCAATTCTGGTCTTGAAACTGTTGGATTTCGGATGCCAAGTCACCCCATTACGCTTGATTTGATTCGAGAGACAGGTCCCTTGATTGGGCCATCTGCCAATATCTCAGGTCAGGCAAGTGGAGTAACCTTTCAGGAAATTCTGAAAGATTTTGACCAAGAGGTTCTGGGTCTGGAAGATGATGCTTTTCTAACTGGACAGGATTCAACTATTTTGGATTTGTCTGGAGTCAAGGTGAAAATCTTACGCCAAGGGGCCATTAAGCGAGAAGATATTCTTGCTCAGTTGCCAGAGATTTCTTTTGAGGAGGAATGAGATGCTAAGAGATATACAAGAAACAGATGTGAAAGCCATTTGTGACATCAACCAAGAGACTTTGGGTTATACTTTTAGTCCAGAGGACACGGCTGGTCAATTAGCTAGACTATCTCAAGATTCCCATCATTTTCTACTTGGCTATGAGGATGCAGCCAGTCATGTCCTACTTGGATATGTCCACGCTGAGGTTTATGAATCTCTTTATTCCAAAGCAGGATTTAATATCTTAGCCTTAGCAGTTTCACCTCAAGCACAAGGGCAAGGTATCGGTAAAAGCTTACTGCAAGGGTTGGATCAAGAAGCAAAAAGACGAGGTTATGGGTTTATCCGCTTAAACTCTGCCGATCATCGTCTGGGTGCTCATGCATTTTATGAAAAAGTTGGTTATACCTGTGATAAAATGCAGAAACGGTTTATTCGCATCTTTTAGTTTATTTTCTTATTGGAGAACCAAACTAAAGGACCAGTTACACTATAAAGGAGAAGACCTATGATTTTTGACAAAGATGATTTTAAAGCATACGATGCTGATCTCTGGAATGCTATTGCCAAAGAAGAAGAACGCCAACAAAACAACATTGAGTTGATTGCTTCGGAAAACGTGGTTTCCAAGGCTGTTATGGCGGCTCAAGGGTCTATCTTGACCAACAAATATGCCGAGGGCTACCCAGGACGTCGTTACTATGGTGGAACAGATGTGGTAGATGTGGTAGAGACTCTTGCTATTGAACGCGCGAAAGAAATTTTTGGTGCTAAATTTGCCAATGTCCAACCTCACTCAGGAAGCCAAGCCAACTGTGCGGCTTACATGGCCTTGATTGAGCCTGGTGATACGGTTATGGGGATGGATTTGGCAGCAGGTGGTCACTTGACCCACGGAGCTCCTGTCAGCTTCTCTGGTCAAACCTACAACTTTGTTTCTTATAGTGTGGATCCTGAAACTGAGCTCTTGGACTTTGACGCTATCTTGAAACAAGCCCAAGAAGTAAAACCAAAACTAATCGTAGCAGGTGCTTCAGCCTATTCTCAAATTATCGACTTTTCAAAATTCCGTGAAATCGCAGACGCTGTTGGGGCTAAGCTCATGGTCGATATGGCTCACATTGCTGGTTTGGTTGCAGCTGGTCTTCACCCAAGCCCAGTTCCATACGCACATATCACAACAACAACGACCCACAAAACCCTTCGTGGACCACGTGGTGGTTTGATTTTGACCAATGATGAAGACTTAGCAAAGAAGATCAACTCAGCTATTTTCCCTGGTATTCAGGGTGGTCCTTTGGAGCATGTTGTTGCTGCTAAGGCCGTTTCCTTCAAAGAAGTTTTGGATCCAGCCTTCAAGGAATATGCTGCAAATGTTATCAAAAACAGCAAAGCTATGGTATCTGTCTTCTTGCAAGATCCTGATTTCCGTATCATTTCAGGTGGGACTGAAAACCACCTTTTCCTCGTTGATGTGACTAAGGTTGTTGAAAACGGAAAAGTTGCTCAAAACTTGCTAGATGAAGTTAATATTACCCTAAATAAAAACTCAATCCCATACGAAACCTTGTCACCATTCAAGACAAGCGGTATTCGTATCGGATCTGCAGCCATCACTGCACGTGGATTTGGTGAAGAAGAAAGCCGTAAAGTTGCTGAACTCATCATTAAAACCCTTAAGAATGCAGAAAATGAAGCTGTTTTAGAAGAAGTGAGAAGCGCAGTCAAAGAATTGACAGATGCCTTCCCATTATACGAGGACTAAAACTTTTATGGACATTTATATTAAGAAAGCCATTATCCATCAGTTCAGCCCAGATGATACTGAGTTGTTTCTAGCGGATAAGTTTCTCAATATCACTCCAAAAATCGAAGAATACTTGCGTAAAAAGATCGAACGTGTGTATTCAGATGAAGCCAAGACTGGGATTTTCGAAGAAGAAAATCCCTTCTTCAATTACATCACAGACGATTTGTTGGAGACGTCAGTAACACTGGCTAATCTCTGGAAAGAGGAATTTAGTATTTCTGAAAATCTCAAAACTAATGACTTGGTTTTTGTTCAGTTTTCTAAAGAAGGTGTAGAGCATTTCGCTTTCTTGCGAATTGCACTGCGAGAGACCTTGACTCACCTCGGTGGAGAAGTTGATAATCCAATCAAGCTAACTCAGAATAACTTGCCTGGATTTGGAACGGGGGCTGACGAGGCCTTGGTGGTCAATCTTCAAAGTCGCAAGTATCACCTGATCGAGAAAAGAATCAAGTACAACGGGGCTTTCCTGAATTATTTTTCAGAAAATCTCCTAGCCGTCGCCCCTAAGATCTCTCCCAAGAAATCCATCAAGGAACTGGAAAAAACGGCCCAGAGAATTGCTGAATCTTTTAACACAGATGATTTTCAATTTCAATCCAAGGTCAAATCAGCGATTTTCAATAATCTAGAAGAAAGTAATGAACTGTCACCTGAAAAATTGGCTAACGACCTTTTTGACAACAATCTGACAGCTCGTTTGAGCTTTATCGATCAGGTCAAGGAAGCTGTACCAGAACCAGTCCAGTTCGATGAAATTGATGCCAGTCGCCAATTAAAAAAATTTGAAAACCAAAAACTTTCCTTGTCAAACGGAATCGAACTTATCGTTCCAAATAATGTTTACCAAGACGCAGAATCGGTCGAGTTTATCCAAAATGACAATGGAACCTATTCTATCTTAATCAAAAATATCGAGGATATTCAAAGTAAATAATGTTTAAATTACTACGAAGAGTGCTAGTACTAGCAGTCTTCCTTTTCGCTGTCTATAAAGTTTACCGAGTTCACCAAGACGTCAAGCAAGTCATGACCTACCAACCCATGGTTCGAGAAGTCCTTAGTGAAAGAGATACTCCAGCCAATGAAGAGCTTGTGCTCGCCATGATTTATACCGAAACGAAAGGAAAAGAAGGCGATGTCATGCAATCTAGTGAGTCTGCTAGCGGTACTACAAATACTATCAATGACAATGTGACGAGCATTCGTCAGGGGATTCAGGCATTGACTGATAATCTCTACCTAGCTCAGGAAAAGGGCGTTGATGTCTGGACAGCTGTGCAAGCCTATAATTTTGGTCCTGCTTATATCGATTTTATCGCTCAAAATGGCAAGGAAAATACCTTGGCACTAGCCAAGCGTTACTCCCGAGAAACGGTCGCTCCAATCCTAGGTAATACTACAGGGAAGACCTACACCTATATCAACCCTATTTCTATCTTCCACGGAGCTGAACTCTATGAAAATGGTGGAAATTATTACTACTCGAGACAGGTTCGATTTAATCTCTATATCATGAAATTCTTTAATTTCTTTTAAACATCTGGTTTTACCAGGTGTTTTTCACTATAAGCTTTCTTTAAGATTGATTTATTACCCTAGAAAGGTAAAGGAGGGAATATCCCATGAGAAAGAAATTCTTTCTAACAAGTGCTGTAGTATTGTGGGCCGCAACAGCTATGACGAGCGTCCACGCAGCAACCGATGTTCAAAAAGTAATCGATGAAACCTATGTACAACCTGAATATGTCCTAGGTTCTTCTCTATCTGAAGACCAGAAAAACCAAACCCTTAACAAACTTGGCTATGACGCATCGAAAGACACCAAAGATATCAAAACTATGACACCTGATATCTATTCGAAAATTATGAATGTGGCTAATGATGCTAGTTTACAGCTCTATTCGTCAGCTAAGATTCAAAAGCTGGGGGATAAGTCGCCTCTAGAAGTCAAGATTGAAACGCCTGAAAATATCACCAAGGTGACGCAGGATATGTACCGTAACGCAGCAGTGACGCTGGGAGTGGAGCATGCCAAAATCACAGTTGCGGCCCCCATTCCAGTTACAGGAGAGAGTGCCCTAGCAGGGATTTATTACTCGTTAGAGGCCAATGGAGCTAAAGTACCACAAGCCAATAAAGACTTGGCTCAAGAAGAGTTAAAAGCCTTGTCAGATATCAATGCTGAAAACAAGGACAAGTCAGGCTACGATGCCAATAAACTCAATGTCGCTTTGGCAGATATCAAGGCAGGAATCGCAAAAGCAAAAGAAGCCAAAGGTAATCTGACAGAAGAAGATGTCCGTAAAATTGTAGAAGACACACTAAAAAACTACAAACTCGATCAGGTTATAACAGGAAACCAGGTCAATATCATCATCAATTTTGCACTTAATCTCTCAAAGAGTGACATTTTGAACAATGCTGATTTCACTAAAACCCTAAACGACCTCAAGGAAAGCATTGTTTCTCAAGCTGGAGATAGCTTTAAAAATATCAACCTCAACTTTGATGCCAATAAAGCGCTAGAAGACGGGGGCAACTTCTTTAGCTCCCTTTGGCAAGTCATTGTCAACTTCTTCAAGAGTTTTGGTGCTTAGGTCATTTCATGATATAATAGATGGTAACAGAAATGTTGCCGTCTTTTTTGTCGGCTGATAGAAAGTGAAAAATATGTTAAAGAAAAATGATATTGTAGAAGTTGAAATTGTTGATTTGACCCATGAAGGTGCTGGGGTCGCTAAGGTAGATGGTTTGGTTTTCTTTGTAGAGAATGCTCTACCAACTGAGAAAATACTCATGCGTGTCCTTAAAGTCACTAAAAAGATTGGTTTTGGGAAAGTTGAAGAATACCTTGTTCAGTCACCTTATCGTAATCAAGATCTAGATTTGGCTTACCTGCGTTCAGGAATTGCAGACTTGGGTCATCTTGCCTATCCAGAGCAGCTCAAGTTTAAAACCAAGCAAGTCAAAGATAGTCTCTACAAGATTGCTGGTATTAGGGATGTAGAGGTCGCTGAAACACTAGGTATGGAAAATCCAGTCAAGTATCGAAATAAGGCGCAGGTGCCTGTTCGTCGAGTGAATGGTGTCTTGGAAACTGGATTTTTCCGTAAGAATTCGCATGACCTCATGCCACTCGAAGATTTCTTTATCCAGGATCCTGTGATTGATGGGGTAGTAGTAGCCCTACGTGATTTACTTCGTCGGTATGACTTGAAACCTTATGATGAAAAGGAACAGTCTGGCTTGATTCGCAACCTCGTTGTGCGTCGTGGGCACTACTCAGGACAAATCATGGTTATTTTGGTAACCACTCGTCCTAAAGTTTTCCGTGTCGACCAGTTGATCGAGCAACTAATCAAGCAGTTCTCAGAGATTGTGTCTGTCATGCAAAATATCAACGATCAGAATACCAATGCGATTTTCGGTAAGGAGTGGCGGACACTTTATGGTCAAGACTACATTACTGACCAAATGTTGGGAAATAACTTCCAAATATCTGGACCAGCCTTCTATCAGGTCAATACTCAAATGGCTGAGAAACTCTATCAAACAGCCATAGACTTTGCTGAGCTAAGAGAAGATGATATTGTTGTTGATGCCTACTCAGGAATTGGAACCATTGGCTTATCCGTTGCAAAGCATGTCAAGGAAGTCTATGGTGTAGAGGTTATTCCAGAAGCGGTAGAAAATAGCCAGAAAAATGCTGTATTAAACAATATTACAAATGCCCACTATGTCTGTGACACAGCTGAAAATGCCATGAAGAAATGGCTCAAGGAAGGTATTCAACCAACCGTTATCTTGGTCGACCCACCACGCAAGGGTTTGACCGAGAGCTTTATCAAAGCAAGCGCTCAAACAGGAGCAGACCGCATTGCCTATATTTCCTGCAATGTCGCAACCATGGCGCGTGATATCAAACTCTACCAAGAATTGGGATATGAGTTGAGGAAAGTCCAGCCGGTGGACTTGTTTCCACAAACGCATCACGTCGAGTGTGCTAGCTTGTTAGAGAAACGCAGCTAATCCTCAAAATAAAGAAACTAAAACTCCATTATTTTGAGATGACAACCTAAATTGACTTTAAGGAGGTAAAATATTGATAGAAAGCAGACCTGAGTTTGATAAAATCACATCGTTTGATGAGTTCAATAAATACTATTGGTATCGAGATGAACTTTCACAGATATGCAAGTCATTAGGGCTTGAATATAGAGGGACAAAACAGGAACTTAATGATATTATTAAGCATTACTTTAAGGGGAATTTGATTAAAAAATCATCAATAAAAAGGAATAAGAAACGAGTAGAAGTCGTTACCTTGGACACACCCTTGCTTGAATGTGGATTCTCCTTTAATGCACACTTTAGAGAATATTTCTCAACTTTAACAGATGTTTCACCCTTTAAATTTACTGCTGATATGGCCACTGCTTGGAGAAAAGTAAAAAGAGAAAATGATTTGAGTTTTACAATTCAAGATATGCTAAAAGTTTATTATGGAAATTCAGACTATGCCAAGTATGACCATTCGGTTTGTCAATGGAATCAATTTCTAAAGGATTTCTATGCAGACGAAAATAGTAGCAACTACTCAAATAAACTAAAAGTAGCTTCCATTCTATGGAAAGAAGTTAGAAATTCAAAAAATGAAAAAATTTATTCAAAGAATCTTTTGACTGAATATGCTGATAAAATAAAAGAGTATGGCGAGGTAGTTAAATAGAAGTGACTTGCTTTTGATAATCTGAATTTTAAACTAGCTATTATACATTAATGCCCAGTACGTCAAAGTTCCCTTTTCTGAGGTTTCATTATATAATAGCATTATATGTAATGACTGATGTAGTTACACTAACATTTCTATTTAAAAATTAAAGGAGTATTATCAATGAAAAAAGCAATGTTAATTATCAACCCTACCTCTGGTGGGGAAAAGGCTTTGGATTATAAGGTTAAGCTGGAGAATAAGGCCAAAGATTATTTTGAGCACGTGGAAACCAAAATTACCGAAAAAGCGCTGGATGCAACACACTTTGCTGAGGAAGCGTCTCGTGAACAGTACGATGCAGTGCTTGTTTTCGGTGGGGATGGGACTGTCAATGAAGTTATTTCGGGTATTGCTGAGAGAGACTACACTCCGAAGTTAGGGATTATCCCTGGCGGTACGGGCAACCTCATTACGAAACTGTTGGAAATCAATCAAGACATCGATGGCGCGATTGATGAACTTGATTTTAACTTAACCAATAAGATTGATATTGGTAAAGCAAATGACAACTATTTTGGTTATATCTTTAGTATTGGTTCTCTGCCTGAGGCGATTCACAATGTGGAAATCGAGGACAAGACAAAATTCGGTATTTTAGCCTATGCTGTAAATACCATGAAGTCTGTCATGACGGATCAGGTCTTTAACATTAAGGTTGAGACAGAAAATGGAAATTATGATGGTGAAGCGAGTCATGTTTTGGTTCTCTTGACAAATTACTTCGCTGATAAGAAAATCTTTGAAGAAAACAAGGATGGCTACGCCAATATTTTGATTCTAAAAGATGCTTCTCTATTCTCTAAATTATCTGTCATTCCTGATTTACTAAAAGGGGATGTTGTTGGCAATGATAATATTGAGTATATCAGAGCGCGCAATATTAAGATCTCTTCAGATAGTGAATTGGAGTCAGATGTTGACGGCGATAAGTCGGATAATCTACCTGTAGAAATTAAAGTCCTAGCTCAACGAGTAGAAGTATTTTCAAAACCGAAAGAGTAGAAGGTAAAAATTAGTTTATTGTTCACAACGAAATTAAGTTCTATATCAACGATTGGAGGAGGAATGAATTCTCTATTTGATGAATTTCGAATAATTTGTTCACATTTAAACCAAGTCGGAATCACTCCGACGCTCATGGGGTCTTTGGGGTTTGAATACCGTTCAAATGAAGAATGGCAGCCGTCTGACATTGACATTCATGTGCCTGGTGACCCTAGAGGTTGGGAAGCGCCTGATCATCTCAGGATTTATGAGTGGGAAAAGATAATGAAAGTGATGAACCGCTTAGGCTACACCTTAATAGATATTCATGAGCACGAATTCCAAAAAGATGGCGTGAGCGTTGAATTTGGAAGTATTGATTCCTTACCTGATTTTGCGGGAGTTTCGGAATCAGATATAGAGTTGATTCATCTCGAGGACATCACGTTTCGTGTTCCAAGTTTGGAACAGTATTTCAGTATATACAAGGCTTCTTCCCAAGATTCCTATCGAAATGACCACAATAACTATAAAGATTTTAAAAAGATAGATTGGCTAGAAAGACATTTGTAAATCATCAATCTGAAAGTAGTAGGTATTAAGACTTACTGCTTTTTTATATCCTCAAAAACAATCCACTCGAAACTACGGATTAGTCTTGAAAATAAAATTTTAAAGTAGTATACTAGAATCACAATTGTGAAAACGTTTGCGTCGCAAATGAACTCAAGTTAATTAGGAGACAAAACAGTGGAATTAACAGCCATTTACCATAGACCGGAGTCGGAGTATGCTTATCTTTATAAAGACAAGACAATGCACATTCGCATTCGAACGAAAAGAGGAGATATTGCAAGTATCAACTTGCATTATGGAGACACTTTTATCTTTTTAGAGGACCATTATGAAGCAATCAAGGAGATGGTCAAAGTAACTTCTGATGCCTTATTTGATTACTGGCAAGCGGAAGTTTCAGTTGGCTATGCACGACTCCAGTATCTCTTTGAACTCAAGGATAAGCAGGGTCAGAGTATTTTGTATGGCGATAAGGGATGTGTTGAAAATACGCTAGAAAACCTTCATTATGAAGGAAATGGCTTTAAAATTCCGTATATCCATGAGATTGATGCTTGCCACGTTCCTGACTGGGTAGCAGAGACGGTATGGTACCAGATTTTCCCAGAACGTTTTGCTAATGGGAACCCTGAGATTTCTCCAGAAGGGGCCCTAGCTTGGGATTCCTCTATCAAACCAAAAACGAGCGATTTCTTTGGTGGTGATTTACAAGGTATTATTAACCATCTGGATTACTTGCAAGATTTGGGCATTACAGGACTTTATCTCTGTCCGATTTTTGAATCCCCAAGCAATCACAAGTACAATACGACGGATTATTTCGAAATTGATCGTCATTTTGGAGATAAGAAGACTTTCCGAAAACTGGTGGAGGAGGCCCATCAGAGAGGCATGAAAATCATGCTGGACGCTGTTTTCAACCATATCGGTGACCAATCGCTACAGTGGCAGGATGTTCTCAAGCATGGTGAAGATTCTATTTATAAAGACTGGTTCCATATTCAAGACTTTCCAGTCGTTAAAGAAAATCTCGTTAATAAAAGAGAACTATCCTACCATACCTTTGCCTTTGAGAGCTATATGCCTAAGCTCAATACGGCAAATCCTCAAGTGAGAGACTATTTGTTGAGCGTTGCGACCTACTGGATTGAAGAGTTTGATATCGATGCTTGGCGCCTGGATGTGGCCAATGAAGTCGACCACCAATTTTGGCGAGATTTCCGTAAGGCTGTCTTGGCTAAAAAGCCCGACCTTTATATTCTTGGAGAGGTCTGGCACACCTCCCAGCCTTGGTTAAATGGCGATGAATTCCACGCAGTTATGAACTATCCTCTGTCTGATAGTATCAAGGATTATTTCTTGCGAGGGATTAAGAAGCCTTATCAATTTATCGATGAAATCAATAGCCAGTCTATGTACTATAGACAGCAGATTTCGGAAGTGATGTTCAATCTCTTGGATTCGCATGATACGGAGCGTATTTTGGCTACTGCCAAGGGAGATAGCCAACTTGTTAAGTCTGCCCTAGCCTGCCTCTTTTTACAAAGGGGAACTCCGTGTTTCTACTATGGAACCGAGTTAGAGTTAGATGGAGGACCAGATCCAGATTGTCGTCGCGTTATGCCTTGGGAACGTGTTTCCGACAGCAATGAAATGCTTAATTTCATGAAGAAATTGATTCAGCTTCGTAAGGATGCTTCAGACATTATCCAACATGGAATCTACAACCTGAAAGAAATCAAGCCTGATGTGCTAGCTCTAGAATGGAATTATGATGGACAAAAGGTCCGAGCTATTTTTAACCAATCAACTGAAAACTATCTTGTAGATCGTGAGTCTGTAGTACTAGCAAGTCATTGCCAAGAATTGGAGCAGCAACTGGTGATTTTGCCAAAAGGATTTATTGTATTTTAGGATGATACGATGGTTTAATATAACATTATTTATAATTTTTCCTTGCTGAAGTTTCTGTACAAATATTAAAACTAAGAAAGTGAGCAATAAACAGATGCCTTATAAAAATATTCTTCGAGACAAAACAAGGAGTGAGCGACGGGTAACTTGGGGTAATGTTGAAAAAGATTGCTATCAAGCTGAGGCGGAATTTAGTGAAAATACTCATTTTGAATTAGCTACAATTGTATTAACGGGAGAGAAACGCCAAGTACGCATACGTTTTCCTTTTAGTTATTGTTATCAAATTACCGATAGAAATTTAGCTTCGGTGATTTGGGATATTCCAGTCAATCCAAGTAAAGGCGCTGAATATCCTCTCTACAGAATTGAAAATAGTTTTTTAATTGAACAAATTGTCCATAATGCAGGAGGAGTACTCTACAAACAAGAACTTGAGCACTATTGGGTTCTTACTAATAATTTACTTATTGACATCATTCTCTATGAGGGGCAAGGTGGTGATATCCAGATAGAAGAGGTGGTGAAAAATGAAGTGGGATAAGATTGATAATGAGATTGAATATGATTGGTATGAATTGCGATGTCAACTATCCAGAGATAATCATCTCAAGGTTTCTTTATATGGTTTGAAAAATCAAAAGAATATTTATTATCTTGATTTTGGAAAAGTATTGTTTTGCAGAGCAATAGATGAAGGTTGGAATTTGAATCCTTATGAAGAAAAGTTTGAAAGTGATGAAAAACAGCCTCATATACCTGATGGAGTTTCGTGGGAAGTCACTAATAGCAACCTTAAGAATCAAATCAAAAACCATTATCCTCAGCCGATTCACCATTTTCAAATTCTTGGTATTAATTTTGGGCTAGATGTAATCTCAGAAAACTTTCCAATTGTTATACAAGAAAGACTGTAATGATGGGCAACCATTCGTTCCAGTCTTTTTTCTATTTATGTAGTATAATAAAGGAAATACCAGAGGCAAACCCTTAGAAAGAAGAGAACGATGAACCATCTAATCCAGTCTTTAAAAGAAATGATCACTGACCAAATGTATGGTTCGACAAGTTCCTAATGACGATGAAGAATTTTATCAAGTCCATTTAGATATTTTCTATAAGCCGACTAGTGAGAATGCAGAGTTTAGTGAGTCTATATGGGACGAAGATCTTGATGAGAATATCTTTGACTATATTCAGAACTCTGAGGTCTTTGCCGATGCTAAAGACAAGGAATACCTCAAAGTAAAAATTTATTTAGATGAAACTTAGTAAGGAGAAATCATGTTTAATTTTTTTAAGCGTAGAAGAAATAAGCAGCTTAATCATGACTTATATGACAATTCTAGAGATGGTCAAACTGTTACCGAAGAGAAACTGGATCTAGAAAACGATAACACAAAGGTGGATTCTGAACAAATCCTCCGTTTTGATCATTTGAATTTTAAATTAGTCATTATTCAGGTCTTAATGTACGATTTACAAGTATTAAAACCATCTTTTGATATTTATGATTTTGCTGATCATACAGTGAAGAAGAGATTGATACTGAAAGCATGGAAGTTATCAAACCTGCTCTGGACTATTTTGAAGCCTTATCTATTCCTAAAAAATATGCTGAAGAGGTCAAAGAAATTTACATGGATGGTGGAAATGAGATTTATATGAATATCATTCCACAATGGGATGGAGAGGATGAAACATTTGATTTAAATGAGCTCAGTTTATCCGAATTGCAACAATTTCCAAATTTAAAAGAAGCAACGATTTTAAGCAGCAATTTTGATAGCGTGAAAGAAATCTTCGATGTGGCTGGTATTGAAGTGGATCTATTATAATGTTAGTTATCAAGTCAATTCATGTTAAAACAATAATTTGCTCTCGCTTTAAAAGGAGTATGAAAATCAATGGATGCTAACATACTTAGAGTTGTAAAAATAGATAAAGAAGCACTTTATGAATTTATCTATGAAAACTTTATAGCACAACAGGAAGAATTGTTAGACATATCCAAATCTGAAGTGATGAATGATTTTGCAATAGATTGGGAAAAAGGGGAGTTTCTATTTACTGCGCATAGACAGGAAAACATGGCTGGAGAATTGATTTCCTTACCAGAAGGACTAAATGCGAAAACATTACTGGAAAACTTACCTGTTACAACTGATTTTGTACTTAAACCAAATCAAATCTATAAAGATTATTCATTTAACGATTTGAGCAAATTTATTTGATGAGAGTATTTTATATCGCAGAGATTGCAGATGCTAGAGTGCGGTGAGTTACAGTTAATTACAAGAGAAAAGTGTGAAAAAATACAATTTAAATCTGAGTTTACTCAATCGAGTGTAACTTACTCGAATTTAAATAGTCGATCTAGTGTTGAAGAAGTGAAGAGTTTATTTTCCAATCATACTATCATTAGAAGGAAGCAAGTCAAAGAATTCAACTTATAAAAGTCCCTTTATCGTAGAGAATATTGATTAGATAGCAAGGAAGAGAAAAAAATGAAACTATTTAAAAAAATTTCCTGTCTATTTATTATTATAGTTGGCGCCCTTCTACTAAGTGCCTGTACCTCGCATAAAGAAGACAAAGAGCGACTGGTTCGATATCTCAATAACGTCTATGGAGAAAATACTTATGAGATGAAAGAAGATCCCAGGCATCCCTATTATTGGTTTGTGACATTGAAGGATTATCCAAATATTCCCTTTACTTGTGGTGTGTCCCATGATTGGCTAGCAATGGGATCACCTTTTATTCATTCTGATTTTGAAGAAACCTTCTGCACAAGAGCTCTTGCGGAGTATAAAGAAGATCATAATCTAGGTGATGATGTCCTGTCCTATCTGCATCCTGTAAATTTTGTCTATTCTACAGAAGTAACAAATTTAGATCAACTAAAAGAATCCTATGACAAGATGTTGGACTTTATCAACTATACTAGCCTGAAGTATCCTATTTTAGTAGAAACTGATTGTTTCGGTGTACGAATGGATATCAGTGGTATTCGATTAAAGAGCTCGAGGAGGAATCTTGATGGGTCAATCGATACCAGTATTTATCGACAAGTTTGCAATGCAGAAAATGGGAAATTAAACATAACATCTTTTGAGGAAATTCGTCAAGAATTGGAACCCCAACTACGAACACACCCTGAGAATTCAAAGGGATTTGTATTTGTAGTAAACACGACCTCCTTTGTACTAGGAAGCGATACACTCGATGATTGCTTATATAAGCATTTCGAATTATCATCTACCACAGTAGAAGAACTTCAAAAGATCAAGTTGCAACTTGGAGAAAATAGCGAAAACTATATATTGTCCAAAGACCATAATGATAATAGTCTGGAGTATTATACAAAAGTTACAGTGCAGGTCAAAAATCTAAGTGATAAGGAATGTTCTATTTTAGAGGGAACGTTGATGAAGGCTGTCATCTCTGATCCGGCAAGTATGTATATTGGGGATGTCTATTTTGAATTTGATAAAAGAAAAGAATTAACTGCTGATTTATATGATATGCTTGGAACAAAAAGGCCCTCCACTAGTGAAGAGGAGAGCGACGGAGTTCCCTATAAAAATATAAGGGTTTTATTTAAGATGAAGACCTATTTCAAAGAGATAGACAGCGTTACATTATCCTATCAGGAGTAGGGATTTTCTCACTCCCAGATTGTATGCTGGGCCCTTACTCCGTATCGATTGGGGGATTGATCACTATTGAAATTCGCCACAAAATGATAACTATTCCATAACACATAGTCGGCAGTTTGCAGTCTCAGACTGAAGTAGGTGTCCTGTTTCACTTCTTTAGCGTCAGCAGGTTTCAGTGAAAAGATATCTGTTAATTTCTTTGTTTTAAAGTCATTAATTGTAAGTTTGGAGAGGTCTTGGTTATTGATGTTAACTTGGGAGAGTTGCGGGCTCTCTGCTGAGATTTCATAGTATGTAACCACGCAGTTCTCGAGTTTATCAGTGTCTTTCCACTTTGGTGTAATGCTCATAAGGCCGTAAGATTTACCATCTCGGACTATTTCAAGCAGTTCTCCGTAGTAGAAGTGGTCATTGCGCTTGTTCACAATCTCGCTCTCAGGATTTTTTCCAGTAAAGCTGAACCCCTGGTCCAGTAGTTCTGAAGCTCTTGTTTCTCCGACCACCACATCGGTCTTATCGATTTGTATTCCAAAAGGTTGAGCAGGGAAGCCAGTAATGAAGATGCAAAAAGTAAAGATGAAAGTAGTCAAAAAGACAGCACCAACAACCGCATTGGATGATGAATAGCGGTGATGGTTTTTCCTTGGACGCTTTACTATAAATAACATTAAGTTGATAAGGTTTCTAAACAGCATACTTGCTACAACAATGGCAAATTGAGCCTTTAAACAAGTATAAAGGGCTGCTGAAAAATTGTCCATTTTAACATAGAGTGCCACTAGAGTGAGGATATTAGCCAGAACAAAATAGAAAATAAATAGGTTTACTTCCTTTAGAGCGTCCCTATTAGTGATATCTTCATATTCAATATGGTAGCGTCCTTGAAAACCTTGCCCAAACTGATACATCCACTTAGGAACTTCTTCGCCTGAGCTAACGGCACTCGCCAGTTTAAAATAGAGATAAATCGTACAGACTAAGAATAGGAAAAAAATAAAATAAAAAGTCAAAGCAAATATAAAAAAGCCCATCGCTATTCTCCTTTTTAAACTATAATCCACATTTTGGATACACCTTTATTATAACACTTTATAGGGAAAACATCTGAGGATACAATAAATCAGGCAAAAACTAAACCTGGGCGAAATTGAGCTTATATAAAAATGCCATTCAACATAGAAATTTTGGAGGAGAAACAAATGGGAATGATTGCTAATTATAGATATATTAATGATCAGTATTTACATCAAATGAAAAGTTTTAATGCTGAAGAAGATGATCAATTTGAGATAGTAGAGGAAGAAGAACTTCTACTTGATATAGATAAAATGTGGGATGTTCTTCATTTTGTGCTTACAGGTGTTGGCACTTCAAATCCTAGTGAAAATGATCCTTTGAGCGTTGCTGTTTTGGGTGTGACTCCCCTTGAAAATGTTACGGAATATATTGCTTATACAGAAAAATCAAAAGTAGTAGAGATTTGTTCAGCTTTGGAAAACTTTGATATTGAAGAAGCCATGACGCATTTTAGTATGCAAGCTTGTAAAAATGCTGATCTTTATCCTGATATTTGGGATTATGATGACGAAGAGGAAGAGATTAAAGAAGAAATTTGCGAGTATTTCCAAGCAATGAAAGATTTTTACAAGAAGATTTTAGAGCTCAATGGTAATGTCAGGGTCACTATTTGTTAAAAGGTTTATCAAACGTTTCTAAAAGAATAAAATAGCTTGAGGCAAAAAATGGATAAAGAAGATTTACAAAAAGCATATCTTGACTTGGAAAATGAAAGCTTTCCTTCTGGTAAAAGAATCAAATTTGTAGCTAATTTGGGTAGTTCCCAAGAAATCGCATATCATTATGAACTGATTTGCAAAGATTGGAATGAAGGTAGAAACCTGCATTTAGAAGGTAGCTTTGATAAACATGGAAGAGAGGGATTAGAGTTTTTGTTTGAACAGTTGGATGAAGTTAAAGATGAAAAACAAAGTGTATTGACTGCGTATCTTATAGCGGAAATCCTTTCTAAATCAAAACATCGAGATTTTTATAGCTCATTTTGTGACCAACTGATTCCTATCCTTACTGCACTTTTAGATATAAAGAATACTATTCTTCGTCAAAAGGTGGTCATAGCTTTAGGTTGGGTAGGATCAGCAAAAGAAATTGGTCTTTTGACAAGACAAATGTTAGATGATGCAGATGCTCTTTGTCGTGCATGGTCTGCGATAAGTCTCATGCAACTGTCCTTTCATAGAGTAAAAGTAGAAATCATATCAAAAGAAGCAAAGGTCAGTTTTATTCAAGCTATTACCGAAGAAAAAGACCTCTATGCTTGTGGTATGATGATAGAAGCAGCTCAACTATTATTTGGCAAGAGATGGATATCATCTTCTGCGGTAGAAAATATGGACCTTGAAAAAATAGAAAAGGCCAAAAAATCTGCTATTAGATTTCTAAGTAAGCATTAGGGATCAATTATATAGAAACATTCGAGAGTTATTTGATAGATAAGTTTCTGCAGCTCTAAAACTACAAAGAAACATATTATCAATATCAGCACCTGAAATGTATAAATGTTGTGGTCATCATTGTTTCTTTCAACATGGTAAGCCTGCAGTACACTGAAACTACAGGCTATTGTGAACAGGATTTACTCTTGTTATCGGATGATTTGATGTCTAGGCTCTACAGGGACTTGGAGCAGCTAGATAAAAAAGCTCAAAGGGTTATTCAGGATAACTGCCCTAATGAAGCTATTTCAGAACTGGAATTAACTGAGTTAATCTTTGATAAAAGCGGTTCTGATGAGGAAACTTGATACAACGACGTGCTTTAAATGAATAGGAGTCTATATTCTCATATTAGATAATAAAAGGAGAAATTTTATGAAATTCTTAAAAAAATTTTTTGGTAGCAAAAAAGAAAAGGTAGAAGAAAAAACAAAAGTAGTCTTATCCATGCCTCTGTTTAAGGGAGAGGAGACTTATGACTTAAATACTCTTATCGAGGATTTAAAAAACTACTGGGGCCTTGATGTCAGTGAAGTGGATGAAGATGAAAAAACATCAACATTTCAAATAAATGGGGACCTTGTCGCCCTAGCCTCTATGCCTTTCCCAATTCCTGCAAGTGAGTTCGATGATTTATATGCTTATTCTTATCTATGGAATAATGTTGAAAATGAAGCTAGAAAGCATACCAATCATGCCATTGTTTCAATCTTGTCTAAGACTCTTTCACCAGTAGAACAATATTCCCTACTGACCAAGGTCAATGCATCTATTTTGAGAACCTGTGAAAATGCCATTGGTGTATATCAAGGTTCTGCAACCTTGTTATTGCCTAAAAATCTTTTTCTTGACTTTGCGGACTTTTTGAAAGAGGACAATCTACCCCTTCAACTCTGGCTTTATATCGGGATTATCAATCAGGAGGATAAAAGTAGTGTCTACACCTATGGTATGAAAGAATTCGGTAAATCTGAAATCGAAATTATAGATTCTGCTAAGGACAGTGATGAATTATATTATTTCCTTTTGTCGATTCTTCAATATATTCTGGAGGGTGATGTGACTCTAAATGATGGGGAAACCATTGGATTTTCAGAAGAGGAAAAAATCAAAATCACTGAGTCGAAAGCAGTCTATCTAGATGGGAATTCCTTGAAATTGGAAATCTAAACAATGATTTTGAATTTGTTGTCCAAGACTTAGACGAGGTTTTATATGAAAGGCGATATGCGAAAGGATTATCTCTATCGGTATCTACTCTACAGATTTGAAAAGGAAACTTTCAAGAATAGTGCTCTGGAAGAGATTGATCAAGTGACCAAAGAAAGAATCTGTCATCAGGCAACAAAGACTACCAGACGAATTAGTGTATTTGTCGGTCTGGTCTATTTGATTCTGTTTTGCTTGATAATTATCTGGCTGAATGCGAATTGTTCCCAAAATCCCTTCTTCCTATGGTATCAAAGCTACATAGAATCACTATTTCCATTGATCAATGGTGATTGGGGGAGTAGTTGGATTGAGAAAAAAGGGACGATATTATGGATTGCTATCAAGGCCTTCCACATATTTATTCTTAATGGGGTACCCTTTCTTTTACTCGTGCTACTGATTGCGAATAGAACCTTGAAAAAGAAATTAAAGGTTGAATGTATCAACTAAGGAGAAAATTGAGATGGGTAGAATAGTTGTAATCAGCTCACTGGCTTTTCTTGCATTGGCATTCTTGGGGATTGGACTCGGAATGTATTTCTTCCTCAAAAGGCTGGTAGTGAATGGGAAATCCGTCTTAGACGAGCCAGTAAATGAGCAAACTCGTTCAGATAAGATGGGACTTGGCGAACTTCTAGTTTACTTGTCGATGCTTGCGATTGCTGGTGTTTGTGTAGTACAAATCATGAGTAGGGGAGGAACTGGTAACGCTATCTTGGCAAGAATTGTGATCCTACCACCGATTATGGCACTTTTTAATGCTAGAAAACGCACGGGAAAAGCGATGATCGCACTTGTGGTTTCTTTTATGGTGGCTTTATTTCTTATGATAGCCTATGGTCAGATAGGGTTGCCACCCAAAGCTCCTGAACTAAAGATAGATGACAATTCGATCACGTTAACACAAACAAATGTGAGTGACCTTCTAAAAGAAGGTTTTGACATCTACATCAGGGAGAATGACAGCTTTAGTAACGATTATGATGAGGCTCTTTCTTCGGGGAAAATCAAGAAATACCAGGCTAATAAGAGTATTTTTATCGAAAAAGGTTTTCATCAAGATAGCAATGCTGTGTCGTATGCTCCCTATCTTCTTGGCAAAGATGGTTTAATCCTTGGAAGTATTGCCTTATACGGAGATGAAATAAAAGAAACCGCCTTAGAGGACTGTAAAATTATCCAGTTTAAACTAGATGAAGATCGTATCAAAGCAGCAAAATCAAAAGCTATCTCCTATAAGCTGGATGGTGTGGATTTACTGACTAGAATTGAAGAAGGAACCATGCGAACAACCTTTGGTGATAAATTATGGTCAGTTCCGCCTGCACATCCTGTAGACTCGACCCAACTATGGTATGGTATCCAGTGGAAAAGTCCCAGTGACCACCTGTTTTGGAATGAGTATTTTTCCTTAATTCGCTTGGATGAAAACTACCATATGATAGATTTTGAGCTAGTTGGAGAAGTAGCGCGTGATGATTAGTGAAATGAAGACCTACTAAGTTTTTTTGATGTTATTCTATTTGTACTTTGGTCAGGATTAGTATATAATCTACTATAGAGTCATTTACTAACTAGGAGAAGAATCATGGAATTAAAAGATTTTACTGAAAAAGAACAGGAAATGATAAAGCAGGGACTGACAACATCTGAAATTAGCGATAAGGAAACCGCTGCGAAAATCCTTGCCCTAGTACCTCAGGAATGGATCAAACGCATCCCATTTTTTGTGAGAAAACACGCAACAACTCGGACAATAAAGCGAATTTCCATCGAACATCCAGAGCTCTATGCAGTTGCCAAGAGAAGTGGTGAGATTCCTGAGAAGGAACGAGAAGAATTGCGCAAAATCATTACAGATATTTTCCAGGAAAAAATGGATAAGCATAAGATTAAATAATCTTGAAAGGAACTAAAAAAATTAGTTCCTTTTATAATCGTTTTCAGTTCGTTGAACATGAACTTTTTGGTAGCAATTCAACTATTTACGAACAAAATTTAAGTAAATTCAAAAAAAGTACTTTACAAGCTCTTGTAAACATGATATAGTTATAAGGCTTAGAAAATGAGAAGATGTTTTCTAGCAAATATAAACCCGAGTAAAAAATGCCTACGGACAGGCAGGGTTGAATGCCGAAGCGTGGTTGAAAAGCCACATTATTGATAGGGTTAAAAGCCTACTTTTATAAGTTGATGTTAGGACGCTTGTCCTAATTCATAAATTTTAGTGTGGTGAAAGCACACGTCATCTTGTGAAACGATCAATAAAGTACGTAATATTTGCTACTAGAGAGTTAGGAAACATCGGGAACAGACATACTCAACAGAAACCAAAATAAACACGTCAGAAGATTGCAGAGCAGGTGAAAACCTGCTCTTTTTTCATAAGTCAACCTTTGGTCTCCCTCATCATTTTGAGGAGCTAAAAATACGGTAAAGGAGTATGTCTTGAAAAAGTTAGATCAAAATCAGGCCCCTATTTATGAAGGTCTGATTAAGCTAAGAAAGAAACGGATTGTTCCCTTTGATGTACCAGGTCACAAACGCGGACGGGGAAATCCAGAACTTGTTGAATTGTTGGGAGAAAAATGTGTCGGCATTGATGTCAATTCAATGAAACCATTGGATAATTTAGGCCATCCTATTTCGATTATTCGGGATTCAGAGGAACTAGCAGCTGATGCTTTTGGAGCAGCGCATGCCTTTCTCATGATTGGGGGAACAACTTCATCTGTTCAAACCATGATTCTTTCCACCTGCAAGGCAGGAGATAAGATTATTCTGCCACGTAATGTCCACAAATCTGCTATCAATGCGCTGGTTCTATGTGGTGCCATTCCCATCTATATCGAGATGAGTGTAGATCCTAAAATCGGCATCGCTTTAGGTCTTGAAAATGACCGTGTTGCGCAGGCAATTAAGGAGCATCCAGATGCCAAGGCCATTTTGATTAACAATCCTACTTACTATGGAATTTGTTCAGACCTCAAGGGTTTAACGGAAATGGCTCACGAAGCTGGCATGATGGTTTTAGTAGATGAAGCCCATGGAGCGCATCTGCATTTTACAGACAAATTGCCGCTATCTGCTATGGACGTTGGCGCTGATATGGCAGCGGTCTCTATGCATAAGTCTGGTGGGAGTTTGACCCAGAGCTCCATTTTACTTATTGGTAAGCAGATGAATCCTGAGTACGTTCGTCAGATCATCAATCTGACCCAGTCTACATCCGCCTCTTATTTGTTGATGGCTAGTTTGGATATTTCACGTCGCAACCTTGCTCTTCGCGGGAAAGAGTCATTTGAGAAAGTCATTGAGCTATCGGAGTACGCTCGTCGTGAAATAAATGCCATAGGTGGCTACTATGCCTACTCAAAGGAGTTAATAGACGGTGTGTCTGTCTGTGATTTTGATGTGACCAAGCTATCAGTTTACACTCAGGGTATTGGGCTAACAGGTATAGAGGTTTATGATCTCTTGCGAGATGAATACGATATTCAGATTGAATTCGGGGATATTGGCAATATATTGGCTTATATTTCTATTGGCGACCGCATCCAAGACATCGAGCGTTTGGTCGGTGCTTTGGCTGATATCAAGAGACTCTACTCAAGAGATGGAAAAGATTTGATTGCTGGAGAATATATCCAGCCCGAGTTGGTGCTGTCTCCACAAGAAGCCTTCTATTCAGAGAGAAGAAGTTTAACCTTGGATGAGTCTGTTGGACAGGTCTGTGGGGAATTTGTCATGTGTTATCCTCCAGGGATTCCAATCCTAGCACCAGGTGAACGCATTACACGAGAAATTGTAGACTATATCCAATTTGCCAAGGAACGTGGTTGCTCCCTCCAAGGGACAGAAGATCCAGAGGTCAATCACATCAACGTCATTAAGAGAAAGGAGAACTAGATGGATTTATGGTTTTCTGAAGTTCATACTCCGGATGTGAAATTGTCCTTGAGAACTGCCAAGCAACTCTATGCTGGAAAAAGTGAATGGCAGGATATCGAAGTCTTGGATACGCCAGCTTTTGGAAAAATACTGATTTTAAATGGGCATGTCTTGTTTTCAGATGCGGATGATTTCGTATACAACGAAATGACCGTTCACGTTCCCATGGCTGTCCACCCAAATCCTAAGAAAGTCTTGGTTATTGGAGGTGGCGACGGTGGTGTTGCCCAAGTATTAACTCTCTATCCTGAACTGGAGCAAATCGATATTGTGGAACCAGATGAGATGTTGGTTGAGGTCTGTCGTGAGTATTTCCCAGACTTTGCTGCAGGGCTAGATGATCCTCGTGTTACCATTTACTACCAAAATGGGCTACGCTTTTTGCGAAACTGTGAAGATGACTACGATATTATCATTAACGATGCGACAGATCCATTTGGACATACGGAAGGGCTCTTTACCAAGGAATTTTACGGAAATAGTTACAGAGCCTTGAAAGAAGACGGCATCATGATTTATCAGCATGGGAGTCCCTTCTTTGACGAGGATGAGTCAGCTTGTCGTAGCATGCACCGTAAGGTCAATCAAGCCTTTCCAATCAGCCGGGTTTATCAGGCCCATATTCCGACCAGTCCAGCGGGCTATTGGTTGTTTGGATTTGCGTCGAAAAAATACCACCCTGTCAAAGATTTTGATAAGGAAGGCTGGAAAAAACGCCAGCTTTTCACAGAATACTACACTGCAAACTTACACGTGGGAGCCTTTATGTTGCCTAAGTATGTAGAAGACATTTTAGAAGAAGAGGAAGGGAAAAAATGAGTCGTCTATTAGTTATCGGATGTGGGGGCGTTGCCCAAGTTGCTATTTCAAAGATTTGCCAAGATAGCGAAACGTTTAAAGAGATTATGATTGCTAGTCGTACCAAGTCAAAATGTGATGACTTGAAGGCTAAATTAGAAGGTAAAACAAGTACAAAGATTGAAACCGCTGCTCTTGATGCTGACAAGGTTGAAGAAGTGATTGCCCTGATCGAAAGCTACAAACCAGAAGCTGTTTTGAACGTAGCTCTGCCTTATCAAGATTTAACCATTATGGACGCGTGTTTGGCGACAGGTGTCCACTATATTGACACAGCCAACTACGAAGCTGAGGACACAGAAGATCCTGAGTGGCGTGCCATTTATGAAAAACGTTGCAAGGAACTTGGTTTTACAGCTTACTTTGATTATTCATGGCAGTGGGCTTATCAGGAGAAATTCAAAGAAGCTGGCCTAACTGCTCTGCTTGGATCTGGTTTTGACCCCGGTGTGACTAGTGTCTTTTCAGCCTATGCTCTCAAACACTATTTTGATGAAATCCACTATATCGACATTTTAGACTGTAATGGTGGAGATCACGGTTATCCATTTGCGACAAACTTTAACCCAGAAATCAATCTCCGCGAGGTTTCTGCGCCAGGTTCTTACTGGGAAGATGGAAAATGGGTAGAAGTTGAAGCTATGTCTATCAAACGTGAGTATGATTTCCCACAAGTTGGACAAAAAGATATGTATCTCCTTCACCACGAAGAAATTGAATCATTGGCGAAAAACATTCCAGGTGTTAAACGGATTCGTTTCTTTATGACTTTTGGTCAATCTTATCTAACGCACATGAAATGCTTGGAAAATGTCGGACTCCTTCGTACGGATGCTATTAACTTTAATGGACAAGACATCGTGCCGATTCAATTCTTAAAAGCCTTGCTTCCTGATCCTGCCAGCCTTGGCCCACATACAGTTGGAAAAACCAATATCGGCTGTATCTTTACAGGTGTCAAAGACGGCGTTGAAAAGACTATCTACATCTACAATGTTTGCGACCATCAGGAATGTTACGCAGAAGTTGGTTCACAAGCAATTTCTTACACGACAGGAGTTCCAGCCATGATTGGGACAAAATTGGTTATGAACGGTACTTGGAAACAACCTGGAGTTTACAACCTTGAAGAATTGGATCCAGATCCATTCATGGAAGCTTTGAACAAATACGGTTTGCCATGGGTTGTGGTAGAAAACCCACAAATGGTGGACTAATGAAGTTAGAACAGGTACCCACACCAGCTTATGTGATTGACTTGGCAAAGTTAGAAGCCAACTGTCGTATTTTGCAATATGTACAAGAAGAGGCCGGTTGCAAGGTTTTACTTGCTCAGAAGGCTTATTCACTCTACAAAACCTATCCCTTGATCAGCCAGTATCTCTCTGGTACGACGGCTAGTGGTCTCTATGAGGCTAAGCTCGCTAGAGAAGAGTTCCCAGGGGAAGTCCATGTCTTTGCGCCAGCTTTCAAGGATGCGGACTTGGAGGAATTGCTTGAGATAACAGACCATATCGTTTTTAACTCTGAGAGACAATTGCGTAAACATGGGGCTCGTTGTCGAGCGGCTGGTATCAGTGTTGGTTTGCGCCTCAATCCTCGGTGTTCAACTCAAGGAGATCACGCGCTCTACGATCCTTGTGCACCTGGCTCCCGTTTTGGAGTTACCCTAGACAAGATACCGAGTGATTTGCTGGACTTGGTGGATGGCCTTCATTTTCATACCCTTTGTGAGCAAGGGGCAGATGATTTAGAGACAACCTTGAAAGCAGTAGAAGAGCAGTTTGGTCCTTATTTACATGAGGTAAAATGGCTCAATATGGGTGGAGGACACCACATCACAAGAGAAGATTATGATGTGGATTTGCTGATTTCTGAGATTAAAAGAATTCGAGAAACTTACAATCTTGAAGTCTATATCGAGCCGGGTGAAGCTATTGCGCTCAATGCGGGTTATCTAGCAACTAAAGTATTGGATATTGTAGAAAACGGTATGGATATCTTGGTTTTAGATGCCTCCGCGACCTGCCATATGCCAGATGTACTTGAGATGCCCTATCGTCCACCTTTGAGAAATGGATTTGAGGCTCAGGAAAAAGCCCATACCTATAGACTTTCTTCCAATACCTGTCTAACGGGTGATGTGATTGGCGACTATAGTTTTGAAAATCCTGTCCAAATCGGTGATAGACTTTATTTTGAAGACATGGCTATTTACTCATTTGTTAAAAATAATACCTTTAACGGTATTGGCTTGCCAAGCCTCTATCTTATGGACAAGCAGGGAGACTGCAGCTTAGTCAAAGCTTTCGGCTATCAAGACTTTAAAGGGAGATTATCATGATGGACAGTCCAAAGAAATTAGGCTTTCGTATGCCAGCAGAGTATGAACCTCATCATGGTACTTTGATGATATGGCCGACTCGACCAGGATCATGGCCTTTTCAAGGAAAAGCTGCTAAGAAGGCCTTTAGCCAGATTATCAAGACCATAGCAGAAGGGGAAACTGTTTACCTTTTGGTGGAGCAGGATTATCTATCTGAAGCCCAATCCTATCTAGGAGATAAGATCGTTTATTTAGATATTCCGACAAATGATGCCTGGGCGCGTGATACTGGTCCGACCATTCTCGTCAATGATAAAAGGGAAAAGTTGGCAGTGGACTGGTCTTTCAATGCTTGGGGTGGTGCTGTAGATGGTCTCTACCAAGACTATGAAGCAGATGACCAAGTAGCTAGTCGTTTTGCTGAGGCTTTGGAAATGCCTATTTACAATGCTAAACCTTTTGTACTAGAAGGTGGAGCGATACACAGCGATGGTAAAGGAACGATTCTCGTGACTGAAAGTTGCTTACTCAGTCCTGGACGCAATCCCCACCTGTCTAAAGAGCAAATTGAAAACACCTTATTAGAGAGCCTGGGCGCTGAAAAAGTTATCTGGCTGCCTTACGGTATTTATCAGGACGAAACCAATGAACACGTTGACAACGTTGCTGCCTTTGTTGGTCCTGCAGAGCTTGTCTTGGCATGGACAGACAATCAAAACGATCCCCAGTATGCTATGTCAAAAGCAGATTTCGAACTCTTAGAACTAGAGACAGATGCAAAAGGACGGAAGTTTACCATTCATAAACTACCAATTCCAGCGCTTCATCAAGTTGTAACTGAAGAGGATTTACCAGGCTATATCTATGAAGAAGGAGAAGAGGAGCGTTATGAGGGCGAACGTCTGGCGGCCTCTTATGTAAACTTTTATATTGCCAACAAGGCTGTCCTTGTTCCCCAGTTTCAAGATGTCAATGACCAAGTTGCCTTAGATATCCTCAGTAAGTGTTTCCCAGACCGTAAAGTTGTCGGAATACCAGCCAGAGATATTCTCTTAGGTGGTGGAAATATCCACTGTATTACCCAACAAATCCCAGAATAGGAGAAAAAGATGAGAAATGTAAAAGTTGCAGCAATCCAGATGCAATGCGCTAAGGATGTGGCAACAAATATTCAAACAGCGGAGCGTTTAGTACGTCAGGCTACAGAACAAGGCGCACAAATTATTCTTTTACCCGAGTTGTTTGAATGTCCTTATTTCTGTCAGGAGCGTCAATATGACTACTACCAGTATGCCCAGTCGGTGACAGAAAATACTGCTATTCAGCATTTTAAGGAGCTTGCTAAGGAACTAGAAGTTGTTTTACCGATTAGTTTCTATGAAAAAGATGGCAATGTCTTATATAACTCTATTGCTGTTATTGACGCAGATGGAGAGGTACTGGGCGTTTATCGGAAGACCCACATACCAGATGACCATTATTATCAAGAAAAGTTCTATTTCACGCCTGGTAACACTGGTTTCAAGGTCTGGGATACTCGCTACGCTAAGATTGGGATTGGCATCTGTTGGGATCAATGGTTTCCTGAAACAGCGCGCTGTCTTGCTCTGAATGGTGCTGAATTGCTCTTTTATCCTACAGCCATTGGTTCAGAACCAATTTTGGATACAGATAGTTGTGGTCACTGGCAACGTACTATGCAAGGGCACGCAGCAGCGAATATTGTCCCAGTCATTGCAGCCAATCGTTACGGTTTGGAAGAAGTCACTCCTAGTGAGGAAAATGGTGGACAGAGTTCCAGTCTTGACTTCTACGGTTCGTCCTTTATGACGGATGAAACAGGAGCTATTCTAGAGAGAGCTGAAAGGCAAGGTGAGGCTGTTCTGTTAGCAACTTATGACCTTGACAAGGGAACAAGCGAACGCCTAAACTGGGGACTGTTTCGAGATAGAAGACCAGAAATGTATCAACGAATTACGGACTAGAAGGTAAATTTCATAATAAATTTTTAATATTCACGCCTGTCTTACAAAAATGTAAGATAGGCTTTTTAAATGTAAGATAGGTGTACGATTATACGTAGAAATGTATGCTATACTCTATGTAGATCAAAAAGAAAGAGGTTTATTATGAAAAAATGGAATGCAACACAGTTGAAGTATCTGATGGCTGCAGTAATGGTTCTAGACCATATTCCTCATATCACAGGGATTGTTTCTCCTCTGTGGGAAGGTATTTTCCACGCTATGACACGTTGCGTGGGAGTTTGGTTTGCCTATATGGCTATTGAAGGCTTCATCCATACTCGAAATCTGAAAGACTATCTCATCCGCCTCTGGTCTTGGGCGCTTATCATGTTCGCAGGCAATAGCCTCCTCAATACCCTATTTGCATCTAAAGGAGTAATGGTCAATAACAACATTTTCTTGACTTTGGCTATCGGTGTCACCATGCTTTGGATTGGTTTTCCTCGAAAAGAGTTGGATCAAAAAGAGAAGTTGTGGCGTTGGATTGGAGTTGCTGGGCTTTTGATTTTCGGTTGTCTTTTTACTGAGGGTGGTATCATCATGCTACCATTTCTCTTGATTAGTTACACTTGTCGGAATCGTAAGGGATTGCGAAATCTCCTCTATACTCTACTTTGGGCCTTCTTGTTAGTGACTTCCATCCAAATTTACGACACTTGGCACCAAACACTGGAAATGATGCTTTACAATTCTGACTGGCTCTTTATCACCGTATTTCCTTTTATGGCACTTTATAATGGACAGCGAGGAAAGGAAACTAGCTGGAGTAAATATTTCTTTTATATTTTCTACCCAGCCCATCTATGGATCATAACCTTGATTGCTTATTTGGTTAAGTAGATTCAATTTCCATTAGCTCCTTCTTGCTTAAAATGTGAGAGGAGCTTTTCTGTATCTGGAATTCCTAACAAAACATGTTATAATAGTTTTAGAAAGGACGAGGTTTATGGCGAGCATACTTGTAATTGAAGATAATAATGAAATCCAGGAAATTTTAAGAACCCTTCTTGCAGAGGAACACGAGGTGATTCAAGCATTTTCTGGCACAGAAGGTATCATGCAATTTGACAAAGGAGGCATTGATCTCGTTTTGCTAGATATCATGCTCCCTGGGAAAAATGGCGACCAAGTCTTGCAAGCTATTCGACAAACTAGTCAGACTCCGGTCATCATGCTCACTGCTTTGGGTGATAAAAAGCTCATCAGCCAATATCTACTAGACGGTGCCAATGATTATGTAGTAAAACCTTTTGATTTGGACGAAGTCTTTGCCAGAGTCACTGTGCAATTACGCCAAAGTGGTGAACATCAGTCAGAAGATCGAAGAGAAATTGATAACCTCGTGCAAAACTTTAAAAATATCCAGTTCGATGCGGATAGTTTTGAAATAAGTAGCACAACTGAAACCATTCGCCTTGCAAAGAAAGAGTGCCAGATTCTTCAAATGTTGCTCCATCATCCTAAAAAAATCTTCACCAAGGAAGAACTCTATGAATTGATTTGGGAAGAAAGTTACCTGCCTGGAGACAATACGCTCAACACTCATCTAAGCAATCTCCGTAAAAAACTGCATCAATTGGATCCAAATCACGAATACATCGAAACCATTTGGGGAGTTGGTGTTCGATTAAAAGGAGACAAATAATGAATTACATTTTGATATCAATATTACTCCTTACTAACATTATTTTAGCGATTTCTTTGATTCGCTATCATATGGCAATTAGAGATTTAAGCAGACAAATCGAAGAAAAGATTCGCTCTGGTAGCATGAAGAGGATCGGGGTAAACTTCTTTTCAAAGACCATTTTACGTCTACATAACCAAATTGAGAATCTATTTCAAGAAGTGGAGCAAAATCAGCTAATCATGAAGCGTGAAAAACACACCCTAGATATGGCAATCAGTAACATCGCTCATGATATTCGGACACCTTTGACAATCGCTTCAGGATATACTCAGCAACTGATAAAACATCCCGATAATAGTCCAGAAACCTTAAACAAAATAGCCCATCATCTTGATTTGGTTTCCAAACGTTTGGAAGCTCTCCTTGAATACCGTCATTTGATGGAAGGAGCAGTCAAACCGAAACTGGAAGAGCTTGATTTATCAACTTTTATAACGAAGAAGACTTTAGCTTATTACGACGTTTTTCAATCTTCACAGATTGTTCTTGATTTTAACGTTGAACCAGGATTGAAAACGACGACCGATGAGGACTTGCTTGATCGAATTATACAAAACCTCCTTGGAAATGTTCTCAAGCACGGCAAGGAGAAGGCTCGACTTTCTTTGAAAAAGGAAGAAAATAGGCTTGTTTTGGAAATTGATAACCTAGTCAAAAAACCTATCAAGAATATAGACAATCTCAGCAATCGTTTTTATTCTGAAAATATGTCAGATACCGAAGAATCCTCTGGTTTAGGTCTCTATATTACTGAGGAATTAGTTCATCTTCTTGGAGCAGAGATGAAACTAAGAACAGATGGTCAGTGGTTGTCGGTTTTCATTTATTTTTAACGAAAAGAAACCTCCTTGGAAATGTTCTCAAGCACGGCAAGGAGCAAGCTCGACTTTCTTTAAAAAAGGCAGAAAATAGGCTTGTTTTGGAAATCGATAATCTTGTCAAAAAACCTATCAAGAATATAGACAATCTCAGCAATCGTTTTTATTCTGAAAATATGTCAGATACCGAAGAATCCTCTGGTTTAGGTCTCTATATTACTGAGGAATTAGTTCATCTTCTTGGAGCAGAGATGAAACTAAGAACAGATGGTCAGTGGTTGTCGATTTTCATTTATTTTTAACGAAAAGAAACCTCCTTGGAAATGTTCTCAAGCACGGCAAGGAGCAAGCTCGACTTTCTTTAAAAAAGGCAGAAAATAGACTTGTTTTGGAAATAGATAATCTTGTCAAAAAACCTATCAAGAATATAGACAATCTCAGCAATCGTTTTTATTCTGAAAATATGTCAGATACTGAAGAATCCTCTGGTTTAGGTCTCTATATTACAGAGGAATTAGTTCATCTTCTTGGAGCGGATATGAAGCTAGTTGCTGATGGAGAATGGTTTTCAGTCTTTATTTATTTTTAACACAAGAAACCTCCTCTATATCCTAGAGGAGGTCTTTTTTATAAGCTTTTCTTCTTGAAAACAGTCAGTCCACTGAAAGAGAAGAAAAGTATGACAATTACGCAAACCGTGATGGTATAGAAAATAGATTGACTATTAGTAGTCATAGCATAGGCAAAATCTAGAATTAAATATCGTAGAATTTCAATGTCTGGGAAAATAAGCATTGGAATAGAAAGGACGATAGAACTAATCAGATAACCAATAAATACGGCAAGATAAGAATGAGTTAGGTAGAGAATAAAGGAAACAATCGAAAGCCAAGCGAGAAGGCAGAGAAATTGAAGGGAAATCGTCAAGAGGAGATTAGTAACAAAATCATCAGGCATTGTACCAAGTCCGTTTAGTAGAGTCGCGGGAATAAAGGCAATCACAAGACTGGTGATGAGTTGTAAGAGAGCGATACTTGCTAGTACAAAGGATTTAGCAAGGAAAAATTCTGTACGAGAAACGCCGACTGTCAAACTATTTTTATAAAGCTTGCCGATTAGATCGACCCCAAGAACTAAACATACTAGAATAATACAGAGGAAAACGAGGTTTGAGCCGTTATTTGACGCGTTGATTAGAGCTTCTATCCCATTCCAACCATGGATAGGAGTCTCAGGTGGTGCTGTCTGAACTGACATTAGATGTCCTGTAGCGCCAATAGTAGCACCCAGTAACATAAGTACAAAGAGAATGAATTCTGTAATCCAGAATCCTTTGGAGCGGAAAAGACGGTAAAAATCTGCTTGAATGGTATGTATCATGATTTTTCTCCTATTCTACCAATTGTGTGAAGTATTCTTCTAGGTTTTGACGGGCAAAGTATATCTCATCAATAGCAACATCGGCCAAAGTTAGTTGCTTAAGAATCTGTTTGACATCTTGTTCATTTCCAAAGACATGGATTTCATTTTCAGGGTTCACAACCTTAAACTGAAGCTGGATTTGTTCTTTCAATACCTGACAAGCTCTTTCTTTGTCGCTTGTTTTAAGCACAATATAATCCTCACTCAGTGTTTCAAACTCAGCTTTACTGATTTCACGGATAATCTTACCTTGATCCAAAATTCCGAAGCGGTTAGCTAAGAGATAGAGTTCTGACAAGATATGGCTAGAAATGAGGATAGTGATGCCCTTTTCTTGATTGAGGCGCTGGATCATGAGGCGAAATTCTTTGATTCCAATTGGGTCGAGACCGTTAATAGGTTCATCAAGAATCAGGAAGTCGGGTTTTGATAGGAGGGCAATGGCAATGCCAAGTCTTTGCTTCATTCCTAGTGAGAAATCACGAAAGACTTTTTTTCCTGTATCTGACAAACCAACATAGTCTAAGGTTTCATGAATCACCTTATCAGCATTTGGAATATGACGTATCATACAATAATATTTAAGGTTTTGATAAGCTGTTAAGTGATTATGGGCTACAGGTGATTCGATAACAGAACCTACTCGAGATAGAGCCTTGGTCCACTCATTTTCCGATTGACTAGAAAAGAGGGAAATAGTTCCTTTATCCGCAAACAATAATTGTGTAATGATTTTGATAAGAGTAGTTTTACCTGCTCCGTTTTTTCCAATTAGACCATAAATATCTCCCTCTTTTATGGTTAGACTAAGATCTTGAAGAATAGCTTGTTGGCCGAATTGTTTGGTCAGTCCATGAATTTCGAGTACTGTTTTCATGATTTTCTCCTTTTGATTTGTTTTACTAACTTTAGTATAAGGTATAGAAATCAAAGAAACATCAAGTATTTCTAAAGAGTTTCTAAAGTTTTGTGATTTTAAAAAACAAAACCCAGTTGACATGAACTGGGCTTTTCTCTATAAAATATACTTCTCAATCGCACGCGCAACGCCGTCTTCTTCATTGCTAGCTGTAACGTCATTGGCAAGGGATTTGACATAATCGCTGGCATTTCCCATTGCAATGCCAAGTCCTGCAAACTGGAGCATTTCGATATCGTTATTGGCATCACCCATGGCCATAATCTCTGAGGGCTCGATCTTCAAAATCGCTGCTAGTCGAGAAAGAGCAGTAGCCTTTGTTGTTCCAAGTGGCATGGCTTCATAAATGACAGGCTGCGAACGAACTCCGCTAAATCGTTGGCAGAGTTCCTTAGCAAACCGCTGCTCAAAATCATCTGTTTGCTCTTTTGTTCCTAAAAACATTCCTTGGAACATACGATATTTACCACTGGTGGCTTCATCAAGGGAAATTTCAGTCAGGTCTGAAAAGACTAGTTTGGCATCATTTTGAACGATTTGATTAGGCCTACCACCGAGGACAAAATAATGTTCTTCATCAAAGAGAGTCAACTGGACGTCGCTTTTTTCAGCTAGGTCATAGAGGTATTCAATGTCAGCTGGACTGAGTTCTTGCCAGTCAACTAGACTCCAGTCACTGGTCTGGTGGGTTGAGCAACCATTATTGACAATGACATACTCATTCTGGAGGTCAAGTCCTAGTTTTTTATAGTAGGGGAGGACACCGAAAAGCGGGCGACCCGTACAGAGAACCAATTTGACACCATTTTCAATAGCTTGGTGAATGGCAGTGATGTGGGCTTGAGGGATTTCCTTGGCTTCGTTAAGGAGGGTTCCGTCCATATCCAAGGCTAGTAGTTTAATCATAAGACTTCCTTTTCTATGTGTTTTGCTTTTATTATAGCATATAGACTATAAAATGTCTGACAGAATTGTAACATTTCACTTTCCTTTTCTTGAAAAACAAAATAAATTCTTATATAATATGTATACTTAATATTTAAGGAGAAATAATGTCAAAGTATCACTTTAATTCAATTTATAAAAACGATGAAACAGAGTCTACAGGTCTTCTTTTCATCAAAGTCTACAACAAGTGGGAAAACAACTTAAAAAGAGGCTTGAAATCAGTTGGTCTCACTTTGCCTCAATTTATTGTTTTGACCTCGCTCTTGTTTTTGAACAATAGAGAGGAATATGTAACGCAAGTTGATATTGCTCGGTTCACCGGTATGGATGTTATGACGGTTTCCCAGATTGTTAGACTACTGGAGAAGAAGGACTACATTAGACGTGATCAACATCCAAAGGATAGTCGGGCAAAACTGGTCTCAGTGACGAAGTCTGGCGCGGAGAAGGTCAATCAAGCTTTACCCTTAGTAGAAGGGATTGATGAAAAATTTTTTGAAAAACTTTCTAACGATAGAGAAAGTTTTAATCGCATGTTAGCAGTGTTGGAGGATAAAAATGCCTAGATATTGGGTTGGAGTTGTTTCAAAGAACCATGTTTTAAGAGGAGTTGAAGGGAATTTTTGTCAGGTCTGTCATGGAAAGGGCGGCCCCTTAAACCGTATGAAAAAAGGAGACTACCTTTTATACTATAGCCCAAAATACGATATGAATGGTCAAGATAAGTTACAGGCTTTTGTGGCCGTAGGTAAAATTATAGATGACAAAGCCTATCAAGTAGAGCAATTTGAAGGATTCTTTCCCTTTAGACGAAATGTCGAGTATTATCTACCAGTCAAAGATTGTTCCATAGAAATAGCCAGACAACATCCTGAATGGAGAGACTATACTTCTCGACTTCGTTATGGACATTTTGAAGTTTCCAAAGACTTTTTCCTCTATATCTTTCATCATATGAAAGTGGATGATGAAGTATGATTGATTTGCTAGTTAAATGATTATCAACAAGAATTTTGGACTTGGACTGTGAAGCGAACTTTGCTATAATAGAGTAAGAAACTTTGATAAACCAAACGAGGCAGAGATGAAATTACTTTATACTGATATTCGGACTTCTTTGACAGAAATCCTAACCAGAGAGGCAGAAGAGTTGGTTGCTATTGGCAAGCGGGTCTTCTACATTGCTCCCAACTCGCTTTCATTTGAAAAGGAACGCGCCGTGCTGGAATGCTTGTCCCAGCAGGCTTCTTTTGCTATTACCGTTACGCGCTTTGCTCAAATGGCTCGTTACCTGGTTTTAAATGATTTGCCAGCTAAGACGAGTCTAGATGACATCGGGCTTGGGATGGTTTTTTATAAATGCCTTGCCGAACTAGATCCCAAGGACTTACGTGTTTATGGTGCGATTAAACAAGATCCTCAATTTATCCAGCAGTTGATTGAACTTTATCACGAGATGACGACTGCTCAGATGAACTTTTTAGACTTGGAAAGTTTGGCTGATGAGGACAAGCGAGCGGATTTACTCTTGATTTTTGAGAAAGTGACTGCCTATCTTAATCAAAGCCAGTTGGCTCAGGGGAGTCAGTTGTCCCATTTGATTGAGGCTATTGAGAACGACAAGGTAAGTAGTGATTTCAGTCAGCTGGCTTTGGTTATCGACGGTTTTACCCGTTTTTCTGCTGAGGAAGAGCGTGTAGTGGATCTGCTCCATCGCAAAGGTGTTGAGATTGTCATTGGTGCTTATGCTAGTAAGAAATCCTATACCAGTCCTTTCGCTGAAGGGAATCTTTACCAAGCTAGTGTGGAATTTCTACATCATTTGGGGGCAAAATACCAAACACCTGCTCAGGATTATTCTCAGACGCATGAGAAGATCGATAGTTTTGACAAGGCCTCTCGTTTGCTGGAGTCTTCTTATGACTTCTCAGAACTCACCTTGGATATCGATGATGAGGACCGTGAAAACTTGCAAATCTGGTCTTGTTTGACGCAAAAAGAAGAGTTGGAGTTAGTAGCCCGTAGCATTCGTCAAAAATTACATGACAATCCAGACTTGAGTTACAAACATTTTCGTATTCTGTTAGGAGATGTGGCTTCTTATCAGTTGTCCTTGAAGACTATTTTTGACCAGTACCAGATTCCATTCTATCTTGGTAAAAGCGAATCCATGGCCCATCATCCCTTGACCCAGTATGTGGAGTCTATTTTACGTTTAAAAAGCTATCGTTTCCGTCAGGAGGATTTGATTAATCTTCTCAGAACAGGCTTGTATACTGACCTAAGTCAGGCTGAGATTGATATTTTTGAGCAATACCTCCGCTATCTGGGTATCAATGGCTTGCCAGCTTTTCAGCAGGCCTTCACAAAATCCTACCACGGAAAATTCGATTTGGCACGTTTGAACGCCCTTCGTCTGAGAATTTTGACGCCACTTGAAACCTTATTAGCCAGTCGGAAACAGAAGGCTGAAAATCTCTTGCAAAAGTGGAATGCTTTTCTAAAAAATGCTGCTTTAAGCAAGCAGATGCAAGACTTGACAGATACTATGGAAGCTCTAGAACAGGAAAGACAAGCTGAAGTTTGGAAAGCCTTTTGTCATGTTTTAGAACAATTTGCGACGGTTTTTGCTGGTTCACAAGTTAGTCTGGAGGACTTTCTAGCCTTGCTCCACTCAGGGATGACTTTATCTCAGTATCGCACTATTCCAGCAACAGTAGACACTGTTCTAGTGCAGAGTTACGATTTGATTGCTCCACTGACAGCTGACTTTGTCTACGCTATTGGGCTGACTCAGGATCATTTACCAAAAATTGCGCAAAACACCAGTCTATTGACAGATGAAGAAAGACAAAGCCTAAACCAAGCTACTGAAGAGGGAGCACAATTACTGATTGCAAGTAGCGAAAATCTCAAGAAAAATCGCTATACCATGCTTTCCTTAGTCAATGCTGCTCGTAAGCAGTTGATTTTATCAGCACCAAGTCTTCTCAATGAAAATGAGAGCAAGGAATCGGTCTATCTCCAAGAACTGGTGAGTTTTGGATTTAGCCGGATAGAGAAGAAGATTCATCACAAAGGTCTGTCTAAGGATGATATGGGTTCTTATCACAGTCTCTTGTCCAGTCTAGTTGCCTATCACCAGCAAGCAGGTTCTAGTGAAAATGAACAAGATTTGACTTTTGTCAAGGTTTTGGCGCGTGTCATGGGGAAAAAACTTGATCAAAAAGGTCTTACAAATCCAGCCCTCCCAACCAGTCCAAGCAGCAAGCCATTAGAGAAAGAGACCTTGCAGGCTCTCTACCCTGCTGACAAGGAGTTTTACCTGTCTACGTCTGGTTTGACGGAGTTTTACCGCAATGAATATAGTTATTTCCTCCGTTATGTCTTAGGTTTGCAGGAAGAATTGCGCCTTCGTCCAGATGCTCGCAGTCATGGAAATTTTTTGCATCGTATTTTTGAACGTGCCTTGAAACTGCCTGCTGAAAATCCCTTTGATCAGCGTTTGGAACAAGCTATTCAAGAGACCAGCCAAGAACGCGAATTTGAAGCTATTTATCAAGAAAGTTTGGAAGCCCAATTTACCAAGGAAGTTCTGCTTGATGTGGCTCGAACAACTGGCCACATCCTTCGTCATAATCCAGCCATCGAAACCATCCAGGAGGAAGCAACATTTGGTGGCAAGGATCAGGCCTTTATTCAATTAGATAATGGTCGCAGTGTCTTTGTGCGAGGCAAGGTTGACCGTATTGACCGCCTGAAAGCAGACGGTGCGCTAGGAGTGGTGGACTATAAGTCAAGTTTGACCCAGTTCCAGTTTCCTCATTTCTTCAATGGGCTTAATTCCCAGTTGCCAACCTATCTTGGTGCCCTTAAAAAGGAAGGGGAGCAGAACTTTTTCGGCGCTATGTACCTAGAAATGGCTGAACCTGTCCAATCTTTATTAGCTGTTAAAAGTTTGGCTGGAGCAGTAGCAGAAGCCAGCAAATCAATGAAATACCAAGGCCTCTTTTTAGAAAAAGAAAGTAGTCATTTGGGCAAATTTTACAACAAAAACAAGGTCAATCAGCTGACAGATGAGGAGTTTCAGCTCTTGCTAGACTACAATGCACATCTTTACAAGAAAGCAGCTGAAAAGATTTTAGAAGGCCAGTTCGCCATCAATCCTTATACCGAAAATGGTAGAAGCATTGCTCCATATGTTCAGCAACATCAAGCCATTACAGGATTTGAAGCCAATTACCATTTAGGTCAAGCTCGTTTCCTAGAGAAGTTAGACCTAGCGGATGGCAAACGTCTGGTTGGAGAGAAGCTCAAGCAAGCTTGGTTTGAAAAAATGAGAGAGGAGTTGAATCGATGAAGCCCATTTCCTTTTTAACTGAGGAAGAGATTCAAAAATTGCAAGAAGCAGAAGCGAGTTCGAGCAAGGAACAGAAGAAAACAGCCGAGCAAATCGAAGCCACTTATACGGCAGGGCAAAATATTCTGGTTTCAGCGTCTGCTGGTTCAGGGAAAACCTTTGTCATGGCCGAACGCATTCTGGATCAATTAACTCGTGGTGTAGAAATCAGTCAACTCTTTATCTCGACCTTTACTGTCAAGGCTGCCACTGAACTAAAAGAACGCTTGGAGAAAAAAATCAGCCAACAAATCCAAGAAAGCGATGATGTCGATCTCAAACAACACTTGGGACGACAGTTGGCAGATCTGCCAAACGCGGCCATTGGAACCATGGACTCCTTCACACAAAAGTTTCTCGGCAAACATGGCTATCTGATTGATATTGCACCGAACTTCCGTATTCTGCAAAATGAAAGTGAACAATTGCTCTTAAAGAACGAAGTTTTTCATCAAGTCTTTGAAGACCATTACCAAGGTGAGAATAAAGAGAAATTTAGTCGTTTGGTGAAGAACTTTGCTGGGCGTGGTAAGGATGAACGTGGTCTGCGCCAGCAAGTCTATAAAATCTATGATTTCCTTCAATCCACTAGCAGTCCTCAAAAATGGTTGAGAGATTCTTTTCTCAAAGGGTTTGAAGAAGCTGACTTTGTAATTGAAAAAGACAAATTAACTGAGCAAATCAAGCAAACGCTTTGGGATTTGGAAAGCTTTTTCCGTTATCATCTGGATAATGATGCTAAGGAGTTTCCCAAAGCTGCCTATTTAGAAAATGTTCAGCTGGTTCTGGATCAAATTGCCTCCTTAAATCAAGAGTCCGATAGTCAGGCTTATCAAGCAGTGCTTGCTCATGTTGTCGCCATCTCTAAGGAGAAAAATGGTCGTGCTCTAGCCAATTCCAGTCGTAAGGCTGAATTGAAGCCACTGGCTGATGCCTATAACGATGAGAGAAAGGCTCAGTTTGCTAAACTAGGACAACTGGCGGACCAGATAACGATTCTCGACTACCAAGAGCGTTATCATGAAGACACCTGGGAGCTAGCTAAAACTTTCCAAACCTTCATGAGTGATTTTGTGGAGGCTTATCGTGAACGTAAACGCCAGGAAAATGCTTTTGAATTCGCTGATATCAGCCATTTCACCATTGAGATTTTAGAGAATTTCCCACAAGTCCGCGAGGCTTATCAGGAACGTTTCCACGAAGTCATGGTCGATGAGTATCAGGATACTAACCACATTCAAGAACGAATGCTGGAATTGTTGTCGAATGGTCACAATCGCTTTATGGTGGGGGATATCAAGCAGTCCATCTACCGTTTCCGTCAGGCAGATCCACAGATTTTCAATGAGAAATTCCAACGCTATACGAAAAATCCTCAAGAAGGCAAGTTGATTCTTCTTAAAGAAAATTTCCGTAGTAGTTCAGAAGTGCTGTCAGCAACCAACCATGTATTTGAACGTCTCATGGACCAAGAGGTCGGCGAAATCAACTATGATAGCATGCACCAGCTTGTTTTTGCCAATACCAAACTGACTCCTAATCCAGACAACAAGGCAGAATTTCTCTTATACGACAAGGACGATAGTGGGCAAGAGGAGGAAGAGAGCCAAGCAGAAACGAAACTCACTGGTGAAATGCGCCTGGTCATCAAGGAAATCTTGAAACTTCATCAGGAAAAAGGTGTTGCCTTCAAAGAAATTGCCTTTTTGACTTCCAGTCGCAGTCGTAACGATCAGATTCTCCTCGCCTTGTCTGAGTATGGGATTCCTGTTAAAACAGATGGCGAGCAAAACAATTATCTCCAATCCCTAGAAGTGCAAGTCATGCTGGATACCCTGCGTGTCATTCACAATCCCCTGCAAGACTATGCCTTGGTTGCCCTGATGAAGTCTCCTATGTTTGGTTTTGATGAGGACGAGTTAGCACGTTTGTCCCTTCAGAAAGCAGAGGATAAGATCCAAGAAAATCTCTATGAGAAACTGGTCAATGCTCAAAAACAAGCAGCTAGCCAGAAAGAGTTAATTCATACAGCTCTAGCTGAAAAACTAAATCAGTTCATGGATATTTTGGATTCTTGGCGCCTGTATGCCAAAACCCACTCTCTCTATGACTTGATTTGGAAGATTTACAACGACCGTTTTTATTATGACTATGTTGGGGCTTTGCCAAATGGTCCAGCCAGACAGGCCAATCTCTACGCCCTAGCTCTTCGAGCTGACCAGTTTGAAAAGAGTAATTTCAAGGGCTTGTCGCGTTTTATACGTATGATTGACCAAGTTCTAGAAGCCCAGCATGATCTCGCAAGCGTTGCCGTAGCACCACCCAAGGATGCTGTTGAACTCATGACCATTCATAAGAGTAAAGGACTTGAGTTTCCTTATGTCTTCATCCTCAACATGGATCAGGACTTTAACAAGCAAGACTCGATGTCAGACGTCATTCTCAGTCGTCAAAATGGGCTTGGTGTCAAATATATTGCCAAGGTGGAAACAGGAGCAGTGGAAGCACACTATCCTAAAACCATCAAACTCTCCATTCCCAGCCTAACTTATACCCAGAATGAAGAAGAACTGAAACTAGCTAGCTATTCAGAGCAGATGCGTTTGCTATATGTTGCCATGACACGGGCTGAGAAAAAGCTCTATCTTGTCGGTAAAGGCTCTCGTGAAAAGCTAGAAGCCAAGGAATATCCAGCAGCAAACAATGGAAAATTAGATGGCAATACCAGACTGCAAGCCAAGAATTTTCAAGATTGGATCTGGGCTATTACCAAAGTATTTGCCAAGGAAAATCTCAACTTTAGCTATCGTTTTGTTGGTGAAGACCAGCTGACTAGAGAAGCTATCGGAGAGTTGGAAAACAAGAGTTCTCTACAAGATATTTCTCAAGCAGACAATCGCCAGTCAGAAACCATTAAAGAAGCTTTGGAAATGCTGAAAGAGGTGGAAGTTTATAATACTCTTCACCGTGCAGCCATTGAGCTTCCTAGCGTTCAAACCCCAAGCCAAATCAAGAAATTCTACGAACCCGTTATGGATATGGAAGGGGTAGAAATTACTAACCAAACTCAATCACCGGAAAAGCAAATCAGCTTTGATTTACCAAATTTTTCAACTAAAGAAAAGGTAACTGGAGCTGAGATTGGTAGTGCAACCCACGAACTGATGCAAAGAATTGACCTTAGTCAGCAACCAACACTTGCTAGTCTGGCAGAAACTCTCAAACAAGTTCAGACTAGTCCAGCTGTTAGAAGAAATATCAATCTTGCTAAAATCCTTGCATTCTTTGACACAGCACTTGGTCAGGAAATTCTTGCCAATACCGACCATCTCTACCGCGAGCAACCTTTCTCCATGCTCAAAAAAGACCAAAAGAGTCAGGAAGACTTTGTTGTCCGTGGGATCTTGGACGGCTATTTGCTTTATGAGGATCGTATCGTTCTTTTCGACTACAAAACAGATCGTTACGATGAACCAAGTCAACTCATAGACCGCTATCGTGGTCAGTTAGCTCTATATGGAGAAGCTTTATCACGAGCTTATTTGATTGAAAATATTGAGAAATACCTGATTTTACTAGGTAAAGATGAGGTTCAAGTTGTAAAAGTATAACCTAGAAAGGAGACCTCATGACACTTCCAGTTAGAAAATCCCTGCACGATGCGGTTTTACAGGCTTCAAAAGCTAATACTTGGGAACAAGCTACCAAGGAATGGAATGAAGTTTCCTTGATTTTTAACGGCATTGGCCGTAGCAATTGCGTCTGTGGGAATGCCATTAAATACGCCTACGAACTCTTTAACGGCGTTACAGGCCAACGACTCTTTCCGATTGGCAGTGATTGTGTTCGCCATTTTCACCGACTGAGTTTAGACCAGCAACTGGAAGAGGAAGAAAAACTACTCAGAAAAGTTGAAAACCTAACCAGAAAGGCTCAGAAAAAGGGAAAAATCAAGGTAAATAAAAGCGATTTTGACGAACGACTTCTAAAATGGTTTTGGGAGAAAGGTGTTTTCAAAGCCAATCGTGGCAACCAATTTGCACCTGAGAAAGATTATCAGCTCTTCCTAGAAGTCTTTCAAGGCGGAAGTTGGACCAAGGCAGAGCCAAAGAAAAAGGCTCGAATGGAAGAAGTGCTGGAAAAGTGTATCAAACCTTTTCTACTTGGTAAGTCTGATGACCAACTCTACCTTGTCAAACTAGGCAAGGAGAAAATCGACTACGAGCAGCATCTACGGATTCAAGCAGAGAAAGAACGTAAGAAAAGAGATAAAATCGCCAAGCAATACGCTGACAATCTCATTCTTGCCATGGGACCTGCTGAACGCGCCTATCAAGATTACTTTGGCTTTACAGAAACCTTGACCCAAGAAGAACGAAAGTGGGAGAAAATCCTCTTTGGTAAGAATGGAGACGAACGGGCTATCAAGGCTAATCAAAACCAGAAAGAGCTGGAAAAGGATCAGCGGATTGCAAATCAAGATCCGATTGAACGAAAACAGAAGCAGACTTGGCTTCTTAATTCCTATTTTCGGGATTTGTCTGATGAAAAAGCTAGATTTTCTCGGCTTCTATTAGAATATCGAAAAAGTGGAAAAGTTCCCTTTTCAGATGATTACTTATCTGAGCATCTCATCGACTTTTTCTACAAGATGAAAGCCTTTGAGTTTGAAATTGCACCAGAACCTTTGAGTTTGAAATTGCACCAGAACAAGTCCGCGATTTTCTAAAAGAATGCCTTCAGGCAGAACATCTATCATCTGCACAAGAAAGCTGGATTAGAGGAATTCTCCTTAATTGCCTTCACCCGTTTCTAGATAGGTTACTCATATAGAAAAAATCCTACCTTGTCTATGCATGGTAGGATTTAAGTATCTCCAAAGATGTACTGGTAAAGTTGGACGACTTTCTGAAAACATTGCGTGTCCATTCTTGTTATTTTTTGAGCATTGCGCATCCGAAAATCAAAAGTATACAGTTGAAATGGATTGACAGCACCATCTACCTTATCCGACGAGACAGGAACGATCAGGCCTTTTTCTGCTAAATGCTTTTGACCATGGGTAATGGGACAGACAGCCACAAAACCAGTTTGCAAGGCATATTCTCTCCTAGAAACAACCAAGGCAGGGCGCCGTTTTTGAATTTCCCGACCAACTGATGGATCAAAGTCGAGCCAAATGATATCTTGCTTTTCAGGAATATACTCAGATTTCGCTATCAAGTGACATTACTCCTTCAAAATCATTTGTCATTCTTAAATCAGCAATCCCATCAAAAGGATCTTTCAGTTTCGGAGCCAAGACAATGACTCCATCAATTCCTTTATAGACAACCATTTCTTGACCTTCTGTCATACCCAAATTCTTAGGAATAGTCACAGTGAGAGAATTCCCCACCTTCCGAGTCTTTACTGTATTCATCAATCTACCTCCACGAAAATGTATATACAAAGTATATACCAAACAGCACATTAAGTCAAGTAAACACTAAAATACATAAATTAAGTTATGTATTTTAGTATGATTTTATTTCAGTCAAAGCCTGTGCAAAAGCACCTAATTTATGATAGAATAGATAGTGAGAAAGAAAACGTTTTATTACGTTTTTTTAGTCGGAAGGGGAAAATATTATGGCTACTATTCAATGGTTTCCGGGCCACATGTCTAAGGCTCGGCGACAAGTTCAGGAGAATTTAAAATTTGTTGATTTTGTGACGATTTTGGTGGATGCGCGTCTACCTTTATCTAGTCAAAATCCTATGTTAAACAAGATTGTGGGTGATAAACCCAAACTCTTGATTTTAAACAAGGCAGACCTAGCTGATCCAGCGATGACAAAAGAATGGCGTCAGTATTTTGAATCACAGGGAATTCAAACACTGGCCATCAATTCCAAAGAGCAAGTTACTGTGAAAGTTGTGACTGATGCAGCCAAAAAGCTCATGGCTGATAAGATTGCACGCCAGAAAGAACGCGGTATCAAGATTGAAACCTTGCGGACCATGATTATTGGAATTCCAAACGCTGGTAAATCAACCCTCATGAACCGTTTGGCTGGGAAAAAGATTGCGGTAGTCGGCAATAAACCAGGTGTTACCAAGGGGCAACAATGGCTCAAAACCAATAAAGACCTTGAAATCCTAGACACACCAGGGATTCTTTGGCCTAAGTTCGAAGATGATGCTGTCGCACTCAAACTAGCCTTGACCGGAGCTATCAAAGACCAGTTGCTTCCTATGGACGAAGTGACCATTTTTGGTCTCAATTATTTCAAAGAACATTATCCTGATAAGCTAGCTGAACGTTTTAAACAAATGAAAATTGAAGAAGAAGCTCCTGTTATCATCATGGATATGACTCGTGCCCTTGGTTTCCGAGACGACTACGACCGCTTTTACAGCCTCTTCGTCAAGGAGGTCCGTGATGGAAAACTCGGTAACTACACCTTAGATACATTGGACGACATCGATGACGACGATTAGAGAAATCAAAGAACTTCTTGCTACTGTCAAAGAATTAGACAATCCCCTTTTTCTTGAACTGGAAAAAGATACTCGTTCTGGAGTTCAAAAAGAAATCAGCAAGCGTAAAAAAGCCATTCAGGCTGAACTGGATGAAGACCTTCGTTTGGAATCTATGCTTTCCTATGAAAAAGAACTCTATAAGCAAGGATTGACCTTTATAGCAGGTGTTGACGAGGTCGGCCGTGGTCCTCTGGCTGGTCCTGTGGTCGCTGCAGTCGTTATCTTGCCGAAAAATTGTAAAATTAAAGCCCTCAACGATAGCAAGAAGATCCCCAAAAAGAAACATTTGGAAATTTATCATGCTGTTCAAGATCAAGCCTTGGCAATCGGTATTGGTATCATGGATAATCATATCATTGACCAAGTCAATATCTACGAGGCGACCAAACTAGCCATGAAAGAAGCAATATCCCAGCTCAGTCCACAACCTGAGCACCTTTTGATAGATGCCATGAAACTGGAGTTACCAATTTCACAAACCTCCATTATCAAAGGAGATGCTAACTCCCTTTCTATCGCAGCTGCATCTATAGTGGCCAAGGTGACACGAGATAATATTATGAAAGAATACGATCAGCAATTTCCTGGCTATGATTTCACGGCTAATGCAGGCTATGGAACAGCTAAACACCTAGAAGGACTGGAAAAATTAGGTGTCACCCCAATTCACCGAACCAGTTTTGAACCAGTCAAAACACTGGTTTCAACTAAGAAAGACAAGTAAGAGGAAATGATTATGGAGGAACAGTCAGAAACACTCAGTTCCAAGAAAGAATTTGCCTTTGCCTCAAGCACCATATTATCCCAAGTTGGACGAGGAATCATTGTTGGTCTCGTCGTCGGGCTAATCGTCGGATCTTTTCGTTTCTTAATCGAAAAGGGCTTCCACCTGATACAAGGACTCTATCAAGATCAAGCGCACCTAGTGCGCAATCTTTTTATCATTGGTCTATTTTATGTATTCGTTTACTGGCTCAGTGCGAAACTAACTCGGTCAGAAAAAGATATCAAGGGTTCAGGAATTCCTCAAGTCGAAGCCGAACTAAAAGGACTCATGGCTCTTAACTGGTGGAGTGTCCTCTGGAAAAAATATGTCCTAGGGATTCTTGCTATTGCCAGTGGACTTATGTTAGGACGAGAAGGGCCAAGCATTCAACTTGGAGCTGTTGGTGGTAAAGGTATTGCCAAGTGGCTAAAATCTAGCCCAGTTGAAGAACGTTCCCTGATTGCCAGTGGAGCTGCTGCAGGTTTAGCCGCTGCCTTTAATGCACCAATCGCAGGTCTCCTCTTTGTTGTAGAAGAAGTCTATCACCATTTTTCACGCTTTTTCTGGGTCTCAACTCTAGCAGCCAGTCTCGTAGCAAACTTTGTCTCACTACTCATATTTGGCCTAACACCCGTACTGGATATGCCAGACAATATTCCTCTCATGACCCTAGACCAGTATTGGATTTACCTCCTTATGGGAGTTTTTCTCGGACTCTCTGGTTTTCTCTATGAGAAAGCTGTACTCAATGTTGGTCGAGTGTATGATTGGCTTGGTCAAAAAATCCATTTGGATAGAGCTTATTATCCAATCTTGGCTTTTATCCTTATCATACCAGTCGGCATCTTCTTACCACAAATTCTCGGTGGTGGAAATCAGGTCGTTCTTTCTTTAACTGAGCAAGATTTTAGTTTCCAAGTTCTATTAGCTTACTTTTTGATTCGCTTTGTTTGGAGCATGATTAGCTATGGAAGTGGTCTCCCAGGAGGAATCTTCCTTCCCATTCTGGCGCTTGGTTCCTTGCTTGGTGCCCTAGTCGGTGTCATTTGTGTCAATCTTGGGCTTGTCAGTCAAGAGCAGTTTCCTATATTTGTCATTTTAGGAATGAGTGGCTACTTTGGGGCAATATCCAAGGCTCCCTTAACCGCTATGATTCTTGTTACTGAGATGGTAGGGGACATTCGCAACCTCATGCCACTTGGCTTAGTGACCTTGGTAGCTTACATCGTCATGGATCTACTCAAGGGTGCTCCAGTCTATGAGGCCATGCTAGAAAAAATGCTACCAGAAGAAGCGACAGACGAAGGAGAAGTTACTCTTATTGAAATCCCTGTATCAGATAAAATCGCTGGAAAACAGGTTCATGAGCTCAACTTGCCACATAACGTACTCATCACCACACAAGTCCATAATGGCAAGAGCCAAACAGTTAACGGATCAACCAGAATGTATCTGGGTGATATGATTCATCTGGTCATTCCAAAAAGTGAAATTGGAAAAGTCAAAGATTTGTTGTTGTAGGAATCGTTTACATAATTTATGTTATGTATTTTGAATTCTAAATTTCTTAATAAATTACATTAGAAAACCGATTCTCAGAAATGAGATCGGTTATTTTTTCAGATAAGATATTTCACATATAACTAATTGAACTTTGGTAAAAATAAGACTATAATTAAGTTAGAAATGATAAAGCATAAAGCTAGAAAGGAGTTTACTGTATCAAATCTGTACAGTAAGATTAAAATCATGAAAAAGAAAACAATAGCAATTATACAATGTATTTTGTATCTCATAGCTCCTTATATAGCTCTTCAGTTATGTAGAATGATCAGAAGTATCGTTACTGATAATCTCTTTTTTATTTTCCTTATTCTGCTGACTATTTCATTCTGGTTTAGCATTTGGAAACTAGAAAAAGCACTAGATAATGATTCACAATAGAAAATCTAAAGATTTAGTTCTGTATTTCATAGATCTAAGTCTTTTTTCTATTTTATTCCCTTCTTTAAAAGCTCCTATAACATCTTTCCGAAAAACTATAATTTTCTTGAAAAATAAATATGTCTATGCTATACTACTAGTAGACTTAATTATGGAGAAAATACATGAAACGTGAGATTTTACTAGAACGAATCGACAAACTAAAACAAATCATGCCCTGGTATGTTCTGGAATACTACCAATCTAAGCTTGCTGTCCCCTATAGCTTTACAACCTTGTACGAATACCTCAAGGAATATGACCGATTTTTCAGCTGGGTTTTAGAGTCTGGGATTTCAAATGCTGATAAAATGGCTGATATTCCTTTATCGGTCTTGGAAAACATGTCAAAGAAAGATATGGAATCCTTTATCCTATATCTAAGAGAACGACCTTTGCTGAATGCCAATACAACCAAACAAGGCGTTTCTCAGACGACCATTAATCGAACCTTATCAGCACTTTCCAGTCTTTACAAGTATTTAACCGAGGAAGTTGAAAACGACCAGGGAGAGCCCTATTTCTATCGTAATGTAATGAAGAAAGTTTCAACCAAGAAAAAGAAAGAAACCCTTGCTGCCAGAGCTGAAAACATCAAGCAAAAGCTCTTTCTAGGCGATGAAACAGAAGGTTTTCTGACTTATATCGACCAAGAGTATCCACAACAACTCTCAAATCGCGCTCTCTCGTCATTCAATAAAAATAAAGAACGTGATTTGGCCATTATCGCCCTTCTCCTAGCATCCGGTGTCCGCTTATCTGAAGCTGTTAATCTGGATCTAAGAGACCTTAATCTCAAAATGATGGTTATAGATGTCATTAGAAAAGGTGGCAAACGTGACTCGGTCAATGTCGCTGCCTTTGCCAAGCCTTATCTAGAGAATTATCTAGCCATTCGAAATCAACGCTATAAGACGGAAAAGACGGATACAGCACTCTTTCTGACCTTATATCGTGGTGTTCCCAATCGTATCGATGCTTCCAGCGTTGAGAAAATGGTTGCTAAGTACTCTGAGGACTTCAAAGTCCGTGTAACTCCCCACAAACTACGCCATACTCTGGCGACTAGGCTCTATGATGCTACTAAATCGCAAGTTTTGGTCAGCCATCAGCTAGGACACGCCAGTACACAAGTCACTGACCTCTATACCCATATCGTCAATGATGAACAAAAGAATGCCTTGGATAGTTTATAAGTATTACATATTATAAATTATGTAAACTAACTATCGCTAAAAAACGAAAGACCAATTTCTATTATCTTTCGTTTTTTGTTTATTTAAACTCAATCCAGTAGTTACGATGGGGCTCGATTATTACTGGATTACCCCAAAAGGCTTTCAGATAAGCTAAATTTGCGTGGCTTACTGGTCTTTTTGCATCATTATATTGCTCAGCGCTCTCTTTAGTTAGAAAGCATTTTACTGCTTCATAAGAAGTTCCATCAGCTGATTCTCTTTCGATTCCCATATACGAAATTTCGTCACCCTTTTTAAGACTGTCAGTCAACAGTTTACCAATAAAATACACTGTCTTATCCTTCATCAGTTCATAAGCTTTACCATTTTCCAGTCGGTTATTTGCTGCAGCGTACATAATACAAAAACTATCAACAATGTCTTTCAAAGGCATTAAGTCCTCTTTGTTTACTTTGATTTCATCAGGAAGAAGACCGCCAATTATAAGATTTTGAAAATGAGCTTGCTGGATTACATTATCTAAAGCTATTCCTAAAGGTATTTGAACAGCCTGGTATCCTAAAGGCTGAAGCACTTTGTATTTCATATCATAATGTTCTTGTGTAATGCTTATATTTAAACTTTCAGTTTGAGAAATTTCTTCATTTCTATAAAAAGCAACAACATTGCGGTCTAACTGTTCAAATAGATTAAGACTTTCTACTGGAATTTCTAACATTAATGAATAACTCCTTTTCATTTTCCATTACTATTATAATCTAATCAGCTTAATTATTAAATTTAAACCTAATAAAAGAATCCATCATAAATGGACTCTTTTTTCCTTACCCCACTACTGCTTCAGCGATTTCTTCACGGCTAATACCAGCAAAGTAGCGTGTGATGTCAATAGTTTCTAAAGCTTTAAAGACATCTTCGCGTTCGTATTTCACTCCACGAAGGACATCTTCTACAGCTGCAACGTCCTCGATACCAAAGAAATCACCGTAAATCTTGATATCTTGGATTTTTGATTCAATGACGTTGGCAAAAACTTCAACCTTACCACTAGTGAATTTTGTTCCACGACGGACGTTAAATTCTGGTGATTTACCGTAGTTCCAGTCCCAAGTACCGAACTTGGTATCCTTGATACGGTTGATTTCCGCCAATTCTTGCTCAGAAAAAACGTATTCAGTCATCTCTGGGTACTCTTTTTTCATGTATTCCAATAGCAAATCACGGAATTCTTCAACTGTGATTTTTTCAGGTAATTCATTGACAATATTGGTTACACGGGCACGAACGGATTTCACACCTTTTGATTCAAATTTGTCTTTTGAAACCTTGAGGGCATTAGCAAGGACTGACAAATCAACGTCAAAGAGCAAGCAACCATGGTGCATGATACGGCCATTGATATAGGCTTGGGCATTTCCGCAGAATTTCTTGCCATCAATCTCAAGGTCGTTACGGCCTGTGAATTCAGCCTTTACACCAAGTTGAGCCAAGGTATTGATAACGGGAGTTGAGAAGCTCTTGAAGTCAAAGGCCTTGTTTTCATCTTCTTTTGAGATGATCGTGTAGTTGAGGTTGTTTAAATCGTGGTAAACAGCCCCACCACCACTGATACGACGAACCACCTCAATACCATTTTCTCGAACATAATCACGGTTAATTTCTTCGATAGTGTTCTGGTGACGCCCGACAATGATAGATGGTTTGTTAATCCAAAGTAGGAAGATTTGGTCCTCATCCAAAAGGTGTTTAAAGGCATATTCTTCCAAGGCAATATTAAAGGCAGTGTCGTTTGAATGATTGATAATATATTTCATGATATCCCTTTATACGATAGAGACTGGAAAATACCTTTCCAGTCTAATCTATCCTCAATTATTTTTTCTTAGGTGAATGGATGGCCATTCCTAGAACATCTGCAAATGCTTCGTACATAACTTCAGAGTAGGTTGGGTGTCCGTGAATAGTCTTCAGCATTTCTTCAACAGTGATTTCCATTTCGATAATGCTTGACGCTTCGTTGATCAATTCTGCAGCTGCAGGACCAATGATATGAACACCAAGGATTTCTCCGTATTTCTTATCAGCGATAACTTTTACGAAACCTTGAGCTGCATCTGAGGCAATGGCACGGCCGTTAGCAGCAAAGTTGAATTTACCGATGGCTACATCGTATTTCTCACGTGCTTGTTCTTCTGTCAAACCTACTGCAGCTACTTCAGGAAGAGTATAGATGGCTGCAGGAGTCAAGTTCAATTTGGCAACAGCATGATTTCCTTTAAGGGCATTTTCAGCGGCAACTTCACCCATGCGGAAAGCCGCGTGCGCCAACATCTTAGTACCGTTGATGTCACCTGGTGCGTAGATACCTGGAACAGAAGTTTCCATGTATTCATTGACCTTGATACGTCCACGATCCAATTCAAACTCAACATCGCCAATTCCTTCGAGGTCTGGCACACGACCGATTGAAAGGAGAGCTTTGCTTGCGATGATATCATCTTTTCCTTCAACCTTGATACGAAGTTGACCATTTTCCTCGATGATTTCTTGGAGTTTTGTACCTGTCAAGATAGTCATGCCTTTGCGTTCCAAAATCAAGCGAAGATTCTTAGAAACTTCCGCATCCATAGCTGGAACGATACGGTCCATCATTTCGATAACAGTCACTTTTGAACCAAATGTCATGAATGCCTGACCAAGTTCGATACCGACAACGCCACCACCGATGATAACGAGACTTTCTGGAACTTCGTTCATTTCAAGAATGTCATCACTAGTCATCACGAGTGAAGATTCCATACCAGGAACGTTGATTTTGCTGACTTTTGAACCACCAGCAAGGATGATTTTCTTGGTTTCAAGCAATTCTGAACCATTAACCAAGACATTCTTGTCTTTAGTGATGGTACCAATTCCCTTATGAACAGTAACTCCGTAGCTACGAAGAAGACCTGCAACTCCGCCAACTAAAGTATTGACAACCTTAGACTTGGTTTCAAGGAGCTTATCCATATCTACAGTGAAGTTTGGATTTTCGATGACGATACCACGGTTTGCTGCATGACCGATGTTTTCGATGATTTCAGCATTGTGAAGGTAGGTCTTCGTTGGGATACAGCCACGGTTCAAGCAGGTTCCACCGAGTTCAGATTTTTCAACAAGGGCTACCTTCCCACCGAGTTGGGCTGCTTTAATCGCTGCAACATAACCAGCAGGACCTCCACCAATTACAACGATATCAAAAGCATCATCGCTCTTACCATCGTCGTTTGAGGCACTAGCTGCAGGTGCAGGTTTTGATTCTGGTGCAGCTACTCCAGCAGTTGGAATGTTTTCCCCTTCTTCGCCAAGATAACCGATAACTTCAGTTACTGGAACAGTTTCACCATCTCCTTTAAGGATGGCAATCAAGTATCCATCTTCTTCGGCTTCCAATTCCATGCTGACTTTGTCAGTCATGATTTCCAAAAGGATTTCTCCTTCTTTTACAAATTCTCCGACTTTCTTATTCCATTGGACGATTTGTCCTTCTGTCATATCTACGCCGGCTTTTGGCATAATTACTTCTAAGGCCATGTCTTACTTCCTTTATCTAAATCTCTAAAATAACAATAGTTGACTTAAACCAACATTGAGATTGGATTCTCAATCAAGGCTTTCAAGTCTTTCATAAACTTAGCACCAGCCATACCATCTACGACACGGTGGTCAATGGTTAACCCTAGGCTCATGATAGGGCGAATGACAATCTCACCATTGACAACTACAGGTTTCTCTACTGTTGAGCTCACCCCGAGGATTGCTGAGTTTGGTTGGTTAATAATAGGACCAAAGGACTGAACACCAAACATTCCCAAGTTACTGATTGTGAATGTTGAATTTTGCAGTTCACTTGGAGCCAATTTGCCATCCAAGGTACGACCAATGACATCCTTGAAGGCTACAACCAACTCAGATAAGCTCATTTTTTCAGCATTATAGACAACAGGTGTCATCAATCCATTATCCATCCCAACTGCCATCGCAAGGTTGACATAGTTGTGAGTGATAATGGTCTTGCCGTCTTCGGTCAACGAAGCGTTGATGTATGGGTGCTTCATTAAGGTCTTCACAACCGCAAGAGAAAGCAAGTCAGTAACCGTAATTTTCTTACCAGTTGCTTCCATGATTGGATCAAGAACCTTCTTGCGAAGCGCCAGCATTTCTGACATATCCACATCGTAGTTGAGCGTGAAGGTCGGCGCAGTTAAGTAGGATTCAACCATACGTTGGGCAATAACCTTACGCATTGGCGTCATCGGGATACGCTCAATCTCACCATAAGGAGTGATATTGTCTGGAACTTCTTCCACTTTTTCGATCTGAGCAGGAGACTTGATGGTATCATTTTCGATATTTTCAGGAAGAAAGGCTAAAACGTCCTTCTTCATGATTTTACCACGATGACCCGTTCCTTGGATTTCCTGCCAAGCAATGTTATGTTCGAGGGCAATTCGTTTTGCAAGTGGCGAAATGCGAACCACGTTTGTGTCTTTATAAGTTTCCACGTCTTCTTTGTGGACACGACCGTTTGCACCTGAGCCAGAAACGTCGTAGAGGTTGATACCTAGATCATCCGCTAACTTTCTAGCCGCAGGAGTCGCTCTTAGCTTGTCATCAGCCATGACCTCTCCAATTCTATACTAAGATATTAAGGACGAAGAGGGTAAGGAAAAAATAGGAGATTGACGATGTGTTCGATGAACACAAGGAAATCTATCTTTTTTTCGCAGACCTCCGTCCGAATTCAATTACATGATACAAAGGGCGTTTAAAAGCGACCGAAAAATAGGAAATCGATGCTGGCTTCGATGAAGCCAAGGAGATTTATCTTTTTTCCAAGCTTTTAGCCCGTGCTCTAATCTAAGATATTAAGAACGAAAAGAGTTCTGCACCTAAAAGATACAAAGTTTCTCGTCTTTTTTATTTTGTTTACATAATTTATATTATGTATTATTCTTTGTTATAAGTCTTACGGATTGCATCTTTGATGCTTTCAACGGTTGGAATCATTGCATTTTCTAGATTTTGTGCGTAAGGCATTGGCACATCTTCTCCTGCACAACGGCGGATTGGTGCATCTAGATAATCAAACGCTTCTGATTCTGAAATAATAGCTGAAATCTCTCCGATATAGCCACTTGTTTTGTGGGCATCGTTGACAAGCACCACCTTACCAGTCTTCTTCACTGAGTTAATGATGATATCTTTATCAAGAGGAACAAGAGTACGCGGGTCCACAATTTCAACTGAAATGCCTTCTTCAGCTAATTCTTCAGCAGCTTGAACCACACGGCGAAGCATTTTCCCATAAGTAACAACTGTTACATCCGTTCCTTCTCGTTTGATTTCCCCAACTCCAAGTGGAATTGTGTATTCTGGATCAACTGGCACTTCCCCTTTTTGGTTAAATTCTGACTTGTACTCAAGAATGATAACAGGGTTATTATCACGGATAGAAGACTTGAGCAGTCCTTTCATATCCGCAGGTGTACCTGGAGCTACAACCTTAAGACCAGGGATGTGTGTGAACCAAGACTCTAGAGACTGAGAGTGCTGAGCTGCAGAACCGACACCGTTACCAGCTGCGCATCGAACTGTCATTGGAACCTGACCTTTACCACCAAACATATAACGTGTTTTAGCAGCTTGGTTGACGATATTGTCCATGGCAATAACCGAGAAGTCCATGAAGGTCATATCGACAATTGGACGAAGTCCTGTCATGGCTGCTCCTGCTGCTGCTCCCGAGATGGCAGCTTCGGAAATCGGACAGTCACGGACACGTTCTGGACCAAATTCTTCAAGCATTCCAACAGAAGTTCCGAAGTCTCCTCCAAAGACACCGACGTCTTCTCCCATCAAGAACACATTTTCATCGCGACGCATTTCCTCAGACATAGCAAGGATAATGGTGTCACGGAACGACATTGTTTTTGTTTCCATTTTTATCTCTTTCTCCTTAGTCTGCGTAAATATCTTCAAATGCTGATTCAAGCGGTGGGAATGGACTTTCTTCTGCAAATTTAACAGAAGCTTCTACTGCTTCCTTAACTTGCGCTTGGATTTCTTCCAATTCTTCGGCACTCGCAATATTATTTTCAACGAGGTACTTGCGAAGATTTTCGATTGGGTCTTTTTGTTTCCACAGTTCCACTTCTTCACGGGTACGATATTTACCAGGGTCAGATGATGAGTGACCAAGCCAGCGATAAGTTACACTTTCGATTAAGACTGGGCCATTGCCACCACGAACATGGTCTACAGCTTTCTTAAATCCTTCATAAACATCGATGACATTGTTTCCATCTTCGATAAACATTCCAGGAATTCCATAAGCAGCGCTACGTTGATGGATATGCTCTACATTGGTCATTTTCTTGATGTCCGCAGAGATACCGTAACCGTTGTTAATGCAGTAGAAAATAACTGGGAGTTTCCAAATAGAAGCCATATTTACTGCTTCGTGGAAAACACCTTCGTTGGTCGCACCATCTCCAAAGAAGCAGACCACGATTTTACCAGTATGTTGCATTTGCTGACTGAGGGCTGCACCAACAGCGATTCCCATACCACCACCAACGATACCATTGGCACCGAGGTTACCCGCATCAAGGTCGGCGATGTGCATAGAACCACCTTTTCCTTTACAGGTTCCAGTGTATTTTCCAAGGATTTCAGCCATCATTCCGTTGAGGTCAATCCCCTTAGCAATAGCTTGCCCATGACCACGGTGGTTAGATGTGATCAGATCATCTGGGTTAAGAGCCAGCATCGCCCCGACGTTAGCAGCTTCCTCTCCGACAGAAAAGTGAGTCATACCGGGAACTTTTCCTTTTTTCACTAACTGAGCGATTTTTAAGTCCATGCGACGGATTTCTTCCATCTTACGGAACATCTCTAGCAAAAGATTTTTATCTAAAGTTGACATAATCTTGCCTTTCTAACTTTGTTCTTTCCTTAATATTTTACCTCTTTTTGAAAACACTGTCAAAGTTTATGACTTACAAAATTTCACAAGACAAAAAAAGAAATCCCCGTTTTAACAGGGATTTTCTTTGGTTAGATTATTTTTTCACAAAGTTTATTTGACATTGGAAACTTCAAATCTTTTCATAATTGTTTGCAAACGCCATTGATAGAGGATAGCACTAACGACCAAACTCGCTATTAAACCAATCCAGTAAGAATAGGCTCCCAAAGTTGTCACATGATCTAAGAATAAGCCTAATGGAATGGACACAGCCCAGTAAGCAATTACTCCTAGATAGAAGGGAACAACCGTATCCTTATAGCCTCTCAGTATTCCTTGTAAAGGAGCTGCAACGGTGTCAGCTAACTGGAAAAATAGACTATAAGTTAGGAAGGTAGATGTTAAATCAATGAAATCAGGATTATTTCCATATAAACTGGCTACGACATCTCTCAAAATATAGAGAAAGCTCAATGTAAAGCCTGCAAATATCAGTGCTATCCAACGTCCAAGTTTGATATAGGTCTTAGCATCATCAAAACGCTTAGCCCCCACCTCATAAGAAACAACGATGGCCATGGCAGAAGAAATACTCATGGGAAAAGCATACATGAGCGTCGAGAAGTTCATGGCTGACTGGTGGCTGGCAATAATCATAGACGAAAACTTAGCCATAATCAAACCAACGACTGAAAAAATGATGACTTCAGCAAAAACAGTTCCACCGATTGGTAAGCCCAAGCGAATTCCCTCTATAATTCTCTCTAAATTCAGAGGGGCACCTTGTTCTAAATGAAGTTCTTTTAGGTTTTTCCGCTTGACCAAGATGATGATGGAAATTCCCAGTAGGCACCAATAAGCAAGTGAGGTTCCTAGCCCTGCTCCTGCTCCACCTAACTCTGGAAACCCAAAGGCACCGTAGATCAACAAATAGTTAAACCCACAATTTAAAGGTAGCAATAAGAGCATGAGGTACATAGATAGCTTGGTCAGACCGAGTGAATCAAGTAGCGATCGGATAACACTGAAAAGCAACAAGGGAATAATTCCGATAGACAAATACCAAAGATAACGAACTGAAACTACCGCCACTTGGGCTTCTAGTCCGATATGGTTTAAAACTGGAGGCGCTAGAAAAAGCACCATGCCAAGCAAAACCAAAGACAGCCCAAAAGCCAAATAAATAAATTGGTAAAAGTCAGATGCTACTTCTTCCTTTTTGCCTCTTCCTAGATGATGGCCGATGATGGGAACCATGGCCGAAACAATCCCTGTTAAAAAGGTGAAAAAAGGATTCCATAGACTCGTTGCAGTTGAAACGCCAGCCAAGTCCATGGTATTGTACTGCCCCGTCATGGTTGTATCAACAAAAGAGGCAGAATAATTGGCAAACTGATAAACCAGTATAGGGAAAAATATCTTAAGAAATAAGACAAACTTATCTTTAAATTGATGGGTTGGATACATAAACGCTCTCTATTCTTTCCAATTTCAGAGCAGAGTCCCATCTAGTTTTGGTAGACAATTTGTCCCTTGCAGATGGTATATTTGACCTGCCCTTTTAAGGTTTCACCGATAAATGGTGAATTGGCTGATTTTGAAGCAAAGTCTGGACCAACAGTACGATCAACCTTATCATCAAAGATAGTGATATCAGCTGGACCATTCTCAGCCAAGTAACCTGCTTCAAAGTTATACAATCTAGCAGGATTAACAGTCATTTTTTCTAGCAATTCCATCAAGCTTAGCTCACCAGCTTGGACCAAATAAGTCAAACCGAGAGATAGAGAGGTTTCTAAGCCAGTCATACCAGATGGTGCTTTAGTAATATCCTCTACATTTTTCTCATCTGCATGGTGAGGCGCATGGTCTGTGGCAATCACAGAGATAACACCCGACTTGAGACCTTCGATAACGGCACGACGATCTGATTCCAAACGAAGCGGAGGATTCATTTTAGCATTACTACCTTGCGTCAAGAGGAGAGCTTCAGTCTTAGAGAAATGTTGCGGAGCTACTTCTGCGGTGACATGGGCACCCAAACCTTGAGCGAACTCCACTACTTTGACACTTTCCTCCTTAGACAAATGCTGGATGTGAACATGTGCCTTAGTCGCATAGGCAATCATGACATCACGCGCAATCATGGCGTATTCTGCCACCCCTGTCGCTCCACAGATCTTGAAGTGGTCTTTAGCGATGTTTTCGTTAAAGCCAAGAATGCCGTTCAATCCGGGATCTTCCTCGTGCAAACAAACAAAGGTGCCAAGTTTCTTAGCAGTCTCCAAGGCTTCTTTGAGAACCTTGCTGCTTTCAAGTGGAATACCGTCATCAGAGAAACCAACCGCACCTGCTTCTAAGAGTGCCTTAAAGTCGGTCAAGTCTTGGCCATTAAAGTTCTTGGTAATAGTCGCAACCGTCTTGACATTGATCTTTTCTTTAGCAGCTGACTGGAGAACCTCTTGCAAAGTCTCCACATCCGAAATGGTTGGACTAGTATTAGCCATCATGACAACCGTTGTAAATCCACCTGCAGCGGCTGCTAGGGCACCAGTATGAATGTCTTCTTTATGAGTTTGACCAGGTTCACGGAAATGAACATGAATATCAACTAGTCCAGGCGCAACTACAAGACCAGTAGCATCAATCAGTTCTGCTCCTTCTTTCTTGATTTCGGCAGCAATTTTGACAATTTTCCCATCTTGGACTAAAACATCACACACTTGATCCAAACCAGACTTAGGATCCATTACACGACCATTTTTGATTAGTAGCATCTGCTTTCTCCTTTATTCATAGAAATCAACTTGGGTATCCAACAATTTATCCCCATCATAAACAAACTTGGCTGAGAAGAAGGGTTTGTCCTCTAAGAGCCACTCAACAAAGGTGTGGTCACCTTCCCAAGTCGGCTTGCTCAAGACCTCATCATAGGGAACCCATTCTAATGTTCCCTCGTTGCAGTCAATCAAGTCCCCCTCAAACTCCGTTACCTTAAAAACATAGGTGTACCAGTCTAAATCTGTCGTGAACTCTGGAAAAGTGATAACACCTTTTAGAACTGGCTTGGTTTTGAGCCCGGTTTCTTCGAGCATTTCACGCGCTGCACATTCCTGTGGAGTCTCCCCTCGCTCTAGCTTCCCCCCCACGCCAATCCATTTACCAGCATGGACATCATTGGGTTTCTTATTGCGATGGAGCATAAGCAGTTCTTTTCCGTTATCAATGTAGCAAATCGTCGCTAACTGAGGCATATTTTCTCCTTATCTAAGCCAATCGATTGGCTCTTGTTCGGTCTCTGTTAAGAATGCATTGGCCTTGGAAAAAGGCTTGGAACCCCAAAATCCTCTATAAACCGATAAAGGACTAGGATGGGCTGATTCGATAATCAAGTGATGAGGATTGGTAACCAAGGCCTTCTTCTTGCGTGCATAAGCGCCCCAGAGTACAAAGACTACAGGTCTGTCTAGATTATTGACAACCCGAATCACAGCATCTGTAAAAGGCTCCCATATCTGCCCAGCATGACCATTGGCCTGGCCGGCAGGAACCGTCAAGCAAGCATTGAGAAGTAAGACTCCTTGCTCAGCCCAAGCCGTCAAATCATGGGATTTCTTAACGCCAAGATCATCTGCTAATTCTTTCAGAATATTTTGCAAGGATGGCGGAGCTGGAATGGTATCCGGTACAGAAAAACTCAAGCCCTGCGCCTGACCTGGCCCATGATAGGGATCCTGCCCTAGAATCACCACCTTAACCTCTTCAAGCGGTGTAGTCAAGAGAGCCTGAAAAACCTTTTCCTTGGGTGGATAAACAGTTCCCTGTGCATATGCCTGCTCTATAAATTGATTGATTTTCCTGAAATAACCCTCAGGTAATTGCTCCTTAATCAAAGCATGCCAAGATGAGTGTTGCATAGCCAACTCCTTCGTTTTTCCTGCCTCTATTATAGCAAAAAGTGGCTTTCTAAACCACTTTTTACAGTTTATCTAAACAATCCAGCAAGTTTTGGTAAGAATGGACTTCATAGGTCGGCTGGGCTTGTGTCTTGTTTTCCAGATAATGAGGGTTGTACCAGATAGTATCAATCTCAGCATTATTGCCACCTTGAATATCAGCTGTTAGGGAATCTCCAATCATCAGGGTCTTTTCTTTATCAAATCCAGCAATCTGTTGACCGATTTTTTCATAAAAGAGAGCATCAGGCTTTTGTGTTTGCAACTGTTCAGAGATAAATACTTGATTGAAATAAGGTGCTAGACCAGATTGAGCCAAACGCCCTGTCTGAATGGCAGTAATGCCATTTGTCGCAGCATACAAATCATAATCACGCTCGATAAGGCTGTCCAAGAGTTCATGAGCACCTGAAAAAGTTTGTCCCTGTTGGGCTAAGTAAAATTGGTAACGCTGGGCAAGTAACATGCCGTCTTTTTCCTGTCCGAAATAGGCAAATAAACGAAAAAAGCGCGTGTTAACCAGTTCTTGCTTACTGATTTTCTTTTGTTCCAAGTCCTTCCAGAGAGCCTTGTTCATGGGAACGTAATAGTCTTTGTAGGCTTGAATATCCGCAACACTTTCTTCTTTTAGAAGTTGTGTCAGAGCCACATCCTCAGCAGTATCAAAATCAAGCAAGGTATGGTCAAGGTCGAAGAGTAAAAATTTGTAGGGCAATTTAATGGTTTTCCTTTCTGAGTGAGAAAAAGTCGCTAATATTTATTTGGGAAATATTCTTTTCCCAACTGCCATAAATACTGATCAATCTCTTTAAGATTAAATTCGTCTAATCCGTAGTATTCTCTAAAAGCAATAATTATATTTTTAAATTTTTGATAATCTTTTAGATCTGCATTCTTAAAGTTGGAAAATTTATCTGTTTTTCTAAAATATTTCAATACTTTTTCTACATAGCTATCATAAATAGGGTATTCTTTAGGATTATGATGGGAACAGTATTTGGTAGAAAAAGAATAAAACTTTCTAGTGACTCCATTAATAGTAACATTTTGAATTTCATTGACTAAAGTTACATCACCTTGTCTCAACCTCTCATCAATTTTAAGACTCAGTATATGCTCTGCAACTGGATAAACTGAAAAAATATTTGTGCTATAAAAATCATTTAATGTAGCAACCTTTAATAAAATATCAGAAATTTCTTCGTTACTTGGTAATAGCTCAAAAAATAATTTATCTAAAGCATCTTCTTGCAACTTATAATTTTTAAGATTTTTCCACGATTTTAAGTATTTTTCAACTTCAATGGCTGAAGGTTTTGAAATAACAATATCTGATTTCTGTTTTCTATTGTAGTTTATTTGCATATCTATCTCACTTCAAGTAGTTATTCAAAAAATTTGATAGATTAATTATAGCATATTACAAGACGAATGGGTAACCTCTTTATTCTCCCCTACCCCAACTCCTTGGCTATTCTGCTTTTTTCAAGTTTTCCCTTAGTAATTCGTTTCCATAAAACAAGAGGGTTCAAACTATAAGATAGGCGTACGAGGAAATAATTAACCCATTCGATAAGGGCAAAAAGCTGTATCAGTGTGGCTAAGATAACCACTTGGACACTCTGTGTGTTCCAGACTATAAAAGGAAAGCCTGAAATAAGTAAAATAAGATCTAGTATTCTGAAACCACCATATAGTTTGGGGACACTACCGCTTCCGAACTGAGGATTTGACAGTCTTCTAATCAAAATTGCCCAATAGAGTGAACCTTGAAGCAATATAAATGTCAGTAAAGACAAAGGATAGAGAATAGTTACTAGACTCTTCCAATCACCAAGTCGATTTTTCAAAAGGAAAAAACAAAACCAAAAGGATAGGACGGCTGCAAGTTCTCCCAAACAGAGGGACACCAACTCTTTTCTAACTTTCTCTTTTTGTATGTTCATCATCTCCCCCATCTATCTATCATCCTAAATCAGAAAAAAGCATTCAAAGCATTTTATAGTCAACATTTCACAGAATAAAGGCATTCTAAGAATCAAACAACCCAATCCCTTTAATATCATTGCAATCCTAAACTTAGAATTGCATTAAAATAAATGTTTTAGGGCTATTATAAGTCTATGACGGCCTTAAATTTTAATTTTTGAAGGATTCTAAAGCTAGAATTGTTCAAAAATCACGAGAATGAAGCTATTCGAAGCTTAGAAGAACCTTTTCTAAATTTCATTAGCACTTCAACTAGCTATTCTTGCAATTTTTCTGATGAGCTTTGAGTTTTTTCAGAGCCCAATCATAATGACTGGATGTGCTACTGACAAAGTAGGAGCCTAGACTTGTTCCTCCCGTCCACTTATAGACACCTTTTGTGAACAATTCATCATTGCTGAAGCCTTCCATCAACTCTAAAACTTCTCTATGTGTTTGATTTAAGAGTCTAGTCGCTTCTTCTAAAGACGTTTTCTGGTGCTTCTTCCAAAAAGCGACATTCATTTCCCCATAAGTTTTCCAATTATAAGGTTCAGGGAGAAAAGGTCTTTCATGACCCTTTTGATTGGAATGTACCCAGGTCAAAAGTAACTGATGCCATTCATAGAGATGGATCAGAACATCTCTTAGATTTTTATCTCTTTTCCAGTGAGCTTCTTTTTTCTTTTGGTCTTTTGAAAAATCAAAAGGAGTCTGTAGTTCCTCTTCACTTAATTTAGATATAAAGTGATTGAGCTTTTCATAGTTTTCCTTAGAGGCTAGCACTAATTCCTCTTTCGTTCTTGGTCTAGGCATAGGGGTTCTCCCTTCATTTTTAAGTTGGATATTCTATTTCCTCACTTCATTATACCATAATCAAAAAGCAGTCCTTCATTTTACGAAAAACTGCTTTTACTACCTATTTTTAATGCTTGGAGTCATCTCTAGGCCTGTTACTTTACATATAAACCTCTAAAGCGACCATCCACTTCTGCTATCTGATAGAGCAAGTGGGCTAGTTCTTGGTAATCTTCTTGTAAACACGAAAGATGGGCTTGACCAAATAAAGAAGCCAATTCCTTTTTTAATCTTGCCCCTTCGGGATCATGGTCTTTTAAAAATCGACTGAGATAGAGATTTCGAACAGCAGCAAGTTTAAAACTGAAATACTGATGCAATTGCTTTTGCTCCGTATTTAAGCCGTTTTCAGCAATTGCTTTTGCATAACATTCCAAGACATTACTTTGTCCATCCAGATATCTGGTCCTCATAATCCTCGCCGTTTCTTGATAGATTTGAGTTTGACTAGGACTCTTGACCTTCCTAAAATTTCCCCACATGGAGTATGCTCCACGCTTATAGTCAATAGCTTCCGCCTTCCAAGCTTCTAAAATGTCATTAAAAGCAACCTTCATACAGGCAAAACCAGCTGGATCATGCAAATAGAGATACTGACCATCAACAGCATACACTGTTACAAAGTGATCTACACCATAAAGCATTGTGTGATTTGGATTGTAAGTCAAGTGGCCCATATCAAGAGGGCCCAGTACGACTGGTCCATTGGACAGAAACGTTTCCAACTTTCCTTTAATCTCTTCCAAATCTGCTTCCGTTCCATCTTTTAGATAGAAATCCTCATAGTCAAGACCTAGTATTTTTAAGGAATGGGAGATGGAAAGGTCTGGCATTCCATTATCAAAGAATATTAAAGGGTGCTGCTCATCTTCCTTTGCGATACTAGCGCCATTTCCCATCACCATAATTGCCTCTAAAAACTCTGCTTTAAAGTCATAACCATAGGCGTCGAGTGCCATAGCCAATGAATAGCTATAGCAAAGTGATACATCTCCAAAATACATCTGCATATTCCTGCCTCCTTATCTTCTATGGGACTATTATACCGAGATAACTTTACTCATACCCCATAAATTCCAAACAAAAATTATGGTATGTTTGATTTATAGACATGAATTTCCACAATAAAAAAACTCTGTAGAGGTTCTTTCTACAGAGTCGGATTTGCATCTTTAAAAAAAATCAGAAAATGATCTAGTCCTTGAACACTGGTATCCAGAGTTTCATTTGATAGTCTGGGGAGGACATGTCACCCTCGGTGTAAACTTCAAAATCTGGTGCTCCTGAGTGGCGATAGCCAGTTTCTGGGAAAAAGACTTCCAAGACATATTTCCAAGCATGGTGGATACTGGCTGGTATGGCCCCCTTGACTGGTACGATGGCATATTCAGCTTCTGCGATTTCCTTGATTGACAGACCTAGTTCTTCTGCTTTAGCTTTGTCCGTCACATCATAGCCAGCCATATAGTTGAGTATTTCGCCTTCTTTAACATCCGAGCAGACGCCAAAGGATTGACCACTGCCCAGACTTTCTAGGTCTTCAAAGCTGTGATTGGCATAGAGTTGCTCCCATGCAGACTTGCACTGGCTATTGTCAATAGCTTCCAAAAGGACGCCTGCTACGGTAAAAGCAGGTTTCTTTTGAATCTTGATATCCATGTTCTTTCCTCCTGTAATCTTTAAGGATAATTGAAGCCTAGGAAAGACCCGATAAGGTTTTCCATTTCGAACTTCTGAGGGAGTTGCACCATGGAATTTCTTGAAGGCAGCGCTGAAGGCATCCGCAGATTCATAGCCGTATTTTAGCGCTATGTCAATGACCTTCTCAGTGCTTTCCCGCAAGTCTGTCACTGCTTCTGACAGCCTGCGATTGCGCAAATATTCTGCTAAGGTCATATCAGCAAGGATAGAAAAGAGTCTGCTAAAGAGAGCATAAGAATAGCCTGACAGCTGCTGAAATTTCTGCAAATCCACTTCTGAGTCCAACTTACTTTCCAGATATTCCATGGTTTGATTGAATTGATGCATCATATTCTTTTCTGCTTACCTCCTAACTATAGTCTAGCAGATATAAGAAACTTCTGCCCTAGAATTTTTGTACAAGATTTAGAGGGAGATTCTACAACCTATCCCGCAACTTCTCCACAAAGAGATAAGCCGCTGGGCAGGTCAAAGTATTCTTGATCGTCAAATGGTTGATTTGATGGATCTTCTTACGATCTGTGTGAGGAAATTCTCGGCAGGCCTTTGGACGAACATCATAGATAGAACAGAGATTGTCTCCTCCTAGAAAGGGGCAAGGCATAGATTTAAAAACCTTATCCCCATCTTCATCTACCTGCAGAAACTCTGCTTCAAAGGCTGGTAATTTCATCTTGAAATACTTAGCAATACGAGTAATATCTGCTTCTTTGAAGTCGGGTCCTAATGTCTTGCAACAGTTCGCACAGGCAGTACAATCAATCTCCGCAAAAACTTCTTCGTGAATCTGTTGGGCTATCTTATCCAAATTTTTAGGAGGTTTTTTCTTGAGATTAGCTAAGACTTTTCGGTGCTCCTTTTGCTTTTGCAAGGCTAACTGGTGGTAATACTCGATATCAATTTCTTTAGACATAGTTTCTTTCTAATATATGTGTTTTTGTCTATTATACCATAAGTTATTTTTCATTTTTGAGTATTGCACATAAAAAGCCCTTCGGAGAAAATCCGAGGGGCTTCAAACGTTGTTAAATCAATGGCCGAACTTTTAAATTTCAAGGTTCGGGATAAAATAGTTCACTAAACTATTTTATTTTTTAAGGTTGTAGAATGATTTCAATCCACGGTATTCAGCTACTTCACCAAGTTGGTCTTCGATACGAAGCAATTGGTTGTATTTAGCGATACGGTCTGTACGTGAAAGTGAACCAGTCTTGATTTGTCCTGCGTTAGTTGCAACTGCGATGTCAGCGATTGTTGAATCTTCAGTTTCACCTGAACGGTGTGATACAACGGCAGTGTAACCAGCTTCTTTCGCCATTTCAATAGCGTCGAATGTTTCAGTAAGAGTACCGATTTGGTTAACTTTGATAAGGATTGAGTTAGCAGCACCTTCAGCAATACCTTTTTCAAGGTAAGAAGTGTTTGTTACGAAGAAGTCGTCACCAACCAATTGAACTTTGCCGCCAAGACGTTCAGTAAGAGCTTTCCAACCGTCCCAGTCATTTTCATCCATACCATCTTCGATAGTGATGATTGGGTATTTGTTTACCAATTCTTCAAGGTAGTCGATTTGTTCTGCAGCAGTACGTACAGCAGCGCCTTCACCTTCGAATTTAGTGTAGTCGTATACTTTACGTTCTTTATCGTAGAATTCTGATGATGCACAGTCAAATCCGATAAATACGTCTTTACCTGGAACGTAACCAGCAGCTTCAATGGCAGCAAGGATAGTTTCTACACCATCCTCAGTTCCTTCGAAACGAGGAGCGAATCCACCTTCGTCACCTACAGCTGTTTCAAGGCCACGTGATTTAAGGATTTTCTTAAGGGCGTGGAAGATTTCAGCACCCCAACGAAGAGCTTCTTTGAATGTTGGTGCACCAGCAGGTACGATCATGAATTCTTGGAAAGCGATTGGAGCGTCAGAGTGTGAACCACCGTTGATGATGTTCATCATTGGAGTTGGAAGAACTTTAGTGTTGAATCCACCAAGGTAGCTGTAAAGTGGGATTTCAAGGTAGTCAGCAGCAGCGCGAGCTACAGCGATTGACACACCAAGGATTGCGTTCGCACCCAATTTACCTTTGTTAGGAGTACCGTCAAGAGCGATCATAGCACGGTCGATAGCTTGTTGATCACGTACATCGTAGCCGATAATTGCTTCAGCAATGATGTTGTTTACGTTGTCAACAGCTTTTTGTGTACCAAGACCACCGTAACGAGATTTGTCACCGTCGCGAAGTTCAACTGCTTCGTGTTCACCAGTAGAAGCTCCTGATGGAACCATACCACGTCCGAAAGCACCTGATTCAGTATAAACTTCTACTTCAAGTGTTGGGTTACCGCGTGAGTCTAGGACTTCGCGAGCGTAAACATCAGTAATAATTGACATTTTTTACTCTCCTTTGAGTTAAATTTTTTACACCTCTATGATACCTTAAAAATAAGCGTTTTTCAAGAAAAAACGTTATCTTTGTGCAAATTTTCCTTAACTTTATAAAGTAATCGCTTTCTTTTGTCTGTTTTCTTGCGATTTTTGTGATATACTGTTTTTATGACAGATTTATCAAAACAACTACTAGAAAAAGCTCATGGTGGGCCAAAATTAAACCCGGATGAACAACGTTGTTTTCTCGGCACTTTCGAGGAAAGAGTTCTAGGCTATGCGGATGTTGAGACAGCCAATAGCCTTCAGTTACAAAAGGGATTTTTAACGATTTTGGAACATTTTCAAGAAAAGACAGAGACTCTTTTTGTGAAGATTTCGCCAAATATCGAGTTTGACAAACAAGTATTCTACTTAAAAGAAGCTAAGAAAACCAATAGTCAAGCAACAATTGTATCAGAAGATCACGCTTCTTCTCCTTTAGGCCTAGTTATCCATTCGAACGAACCTGTTCAAGTAGATGAAAAGGATCTTCGTCTGGCTTTTCCAAGCCTCTGGAAGGTTAAACAGGATGAACCAGTAAAAAAATCCATCTGGAAAAAATGGTTCGGCTAATCCTTCCTCAGCTTTAATAAATGACCAATATTAGCTGCTGTGTGCTCCAAATAGAGGCTTGCTTTTTTCAGACTGTCTTCTAAAGGCTCACTTTTCTCTAGGATAGAGAATGCTGCTTGTATATTTTCAAAGGGAAGGGGAGGCAAATCCTCTGCAAGACTTCCGCAAATAGCGATAACAGGAACTCCGTTAGGAGTTCTTTTTGCTACACCGATAGGAGCTTTCCCAGCAAAGCTTTGACTGTCTAGCCTACCTTCTCCAACAATAACCAAATCAGCATCTGCAACTTTCTTGTCAAAGTCAATCAAGTCCAAACAAGTGTCAATCCCAGGTACGATACTAGCCTCAGCAAAGGCACAAAGTCCAGCTGCAATGCCACCTCCAGCTCCTGCTCCCTTAAGAGATAGGGTTGAAGGTGAGAATTTTTCATAGAATCGATGCATAGCATGATCTACTGTTTCAAACAAAGCAGGGGCTAAGCCCTTTTGTTTACCAAATGTGTAGGTCGCGCCTTGGTGCCCACATAAAGGGCTCTCAACATCTGCTAAAATACGAATTTGCACATCTTCAGGAATCCCATATAGGTCATCTTTGGAAACTGACTCAAACTCAAGCAAGGTCTGACCGCAAGCAGGTAGTTCGTATCTCTTCTTATCATAAAAACGATAACCCAGACCAGCAGCAATGCCGATTCCGCCATCATTACTTGCCGTACCGCCAACGCCAATATAGATTTCTTTCATTCCTTGATTGACGAGGTGACAAATCAACTCTCCGATACCTCGAGTTTGGATGTGGAGAGGATCTCGTTTTTCTTGCGGAATCTTTCCTAACCCAACCAAGTCGGCCACTTCAAAGAATGCCCTTTTGTCTTTCTGAAAGTATCGCATTTCTTCTTTAAGACCAAAAGGTCCCGTCACTTCTTGCCATTGTTCTTCGAGGTCAAGAGAATGTCGAATCGCATCTACAGTTCCTTCGCCTCCATCCCCAACTGGGCATAGAGAACAAACTACACTAGGAATTGCTTTCTCGAAACCTCTTTTTATAGCTTTGGCGACCTGTTCTGCAGCCAAACTTTCTTTAAAAGAATCAGGTGCAATTACAATTTTCATAGTTTCCTCTCATTCTAAGAAATCGATCAAAGGGAGAACTTCTAAAAGATCCCTCGTATCTACATGACAAGCTATCTCGGCCTTTACGACCTCTTTGGCACAAAAGGCTATACCATGAGCCGCTGTCTTTAACATCAAGAGGTCATTAGCCCCATCACCGATGGCAATCGTTCTTTCTTGGGGAATTTCTAATTCCATTCTCCATTTCTCAAGAGTAGCTTTTTTCACTTGACCTGTTACAATTCCACCAACTAGTTGCCCTGTTAAAAAGCCGTCTTTGACTTCTAACTGGTTTGCGGAGAAATAGGAGATACCAAGGGATTCTGCTAATCTCTCAACTATTGGTGTAAATCCACCTGAAACGAGACCAACTAGGATGCCATTCTTTTGGAGAATAGAGATAAATTCCTGAACATTTCGGGAAAGATGAATAGATTTGAAAACTGTATCCAAAACTGAAATGGGTAGACCTTTTAACAAAGCCACTCTCTCTCGCAAACTCCTTTCAAAGTCTAGATCTCCTCGCATTGCTTGATTGGTAATCTCTGAAATTTCTGCTTCGCAACCTGCTTCTCTTCCTAAAAGCTCAATCACTTCTTCTGCTATTAAGGTTCCATCAACATCCATGACACACAGGCCCTTTACTTGGGTCATTACTTCTCCTCTTCTCTAAATAGCCCAAAAATCGTATGAAAGAATCATACGATTTTATCTATTAGTTTACTAGACTATGATACAAGTCAAGATAAGACTTGCAAGCTGTATCCCATGAGAAATCACATTCCATAGCTTGTTTTTGTAGATTTCTCCAAACGTCTGGCTGGTACTTATAAACATCCAAGGCTGTTTGGAAACTCCAGTTAAGCCAGTATGGTGTTAAGTTGTCGAAGCTAAATCCAGTACCAGTTCCTTCAACTGGATTGAAGGATTGAACTGTATCTCTTAGTCCGCCAACCTCATGAACCAATGGTAGAGTTCCGTAGCGCATAGCCATCATTTGAGACAAGCCACATGGTTCAAAACGACTCGGCATGAGGAAGAGGTCACAGGCTGCGTAGATCTCTTGAGCAAGTTTGACGTCAAAAGTGATATTTGCTGATAGCTTGTCAGGATAGACTTGAGCAAACCATGAGAAGGAATGTTCAAAAGCAGGATCACCTGTCCCTAAAAGAACAATTTGAACGTCCTCTTGCAAGAAACGGTGCAAACTTTCTACGACGACATCAAAGCCTTTTTGGCGGGTCAATCGCGAGACAATTCCAACTAGCGGAACATCTGCTCGTACTGGTAGACCGACTCTCTCCTGCAATTTTGCCTTATTTTGCGCCTTTCCAGACAAATCATCCTTATCAAAATGATAATCTAAAAGTGGGTCTGTCTCAGGATTATAAAGATCTGCATCAATACCATTGACAATACCTGAAACCTTACCTGACTCCATGCGAAGAATCTGGTCCAAACCACAACCGAACTGACTGGTCATAATCTCATGCGCATAGCTAGGTGATACAGTCGATACACGATCCGCGTAGAGAATACCTGCTTTCATCCAGTTGAGACAATCATTCCAGCGAAGAGTACCATCAGCGTAACGTTCAAAACCGACTCCAAACAAATCCCACAACATTCCTTCAGAAAACTGACCTTGGAATTCCAAATTATGAATAGTTAAAACGGTTCTGATTCCTTGATAGGCCTGAATCCAATGGTACTTTTCTTTTAACAAAAATGGAATCATGGCTGTATGGTAGTCATGGACATGGAGAAGGTCAGGGATAAAGTTAATGCGTTCCATTGCTTCTAGAGCAGCCAGTTGGAAGAAGGCAAAGCGTTCACCATCATCAAAATCTCCGTATACATGACCACGGAAGAAATAATACTGATTGTCAATGAAGTAGAAGGTAACACCATTTAAGACTGTTTTCTTAATACCACAGTACTGTCTGCGCCATCCCACACTAACTTCAAAGTGGAGAACATCCTCTATCTGGTCACCAAACTTAGCCTCTACCATATCATAATAAGGTAGGAAAACAGCAACTTCATGCCCTGCCTTTACCAGTGATTTAGGAAGAGCGCCAATAACGTCTCCTAAACCACCTGTTTTTGAAAAGGGTGCACCCTCTGCTGCTACAAATAAAATTTTCATGAATGAATATCCTCTGTTACTTTTTCGCCTTTTTTGACTACGACTGGGTGTTCAGCAGTTCCTCGAATCACAACACCGTCAGCAACTTCAACTCCTTTGTCCAAGATGGCATATTCTACCTGGGCTCCTTGACCAATCACAACTCGAGGAAATAGAATGCTGTCCTTCACCACACTATCTTTGTGAACATAAATGTTACGAGATAGAACTGACTGAACTACTTCACCCTCAATGATACTACCAGAAGCAAACTGGGAAGTACTTACTTTTGAAGTATTCGCATAGTAGGTTGGTTCTTCATTTTTAACTTTTGTATAAATCTTTTGATTTGGTGAGAAGAGTGAGTAGAATTTTTTAGATTCAAGCATATCAATATTTGCTTGATAATAGGACTGAACAGAGTGAATATTAGCTAAGTAGCCTGTGTATTCGTAAGCAAAAGCTCCTTCTTTTACAGCCAAATCACGTAGAACATAGCGCAATTTTTCTGGATGTTCTTTCTGAGACTCTTCTTCAAGTCGTTCAATCAACCAAGGAGTATCCACAACAAAGATATCTGTAGACATATTGAAGAGTTCACCCGTTGACTTGCTATCAAAAAGCTTGTTGGAGAGGACATGGTCAGTTTCATCAATGTCTAAGATAGCATTAACATCTGAAATATCTTTCTTAGGCAATTTTTTATAGACAACAGTGATAGGACCCTTAGTGGTACTGTGCAGATGGAAAACTTGATTCAAATCAATGTTAATCAAGACATCGCAGTTAAGGGAAACAGTTTGGTTTGATCCAGAACGTTTCAAGTATGTAAGGAGCTGTTGATAATACTCTTTTCCAACGGTACTGCTTTCTACTCGAGTATTGTAAATTCCTAGATAGTAGTGACTTAGGAGAGTTGACAAGCCCCATTCACGACCTGAACGGATATGGTCGAAAACTGAGCTGATATTATCTTGTTGGAAAATACCAAAGATACTGCGAACACCAGCATTAGCAAGACTAGAAAGTGGAAAGTCGATCAGACGGTATTTCCCACCAAAAGGCAGACTAGCTACTGGACGATTTTCTGTCAATGTTGACATATCGTGAAAACCAACTGTATTTCCTAGAATGGCTGAATATTTATCAATCTTCATCTGTTGCTACCCCCACTACTTCATTGTATCCTACTACTTGCACTTCGTCAGTTCCGTCAATCACAACACCATCAGAAACAATCGCACCTTCACCAATAATGGCACGTGTAATTTTTGCACCGTGACCAATAACAGCACCGCTCATAATGACAGAATCAAGGACTTCTGCTCCTTCACGAACCTGTGCTTCTGTTGACAGAATCGAGCGCTTGACAGTTCCATCTACAAAACAGCCATCCACAACCAATGAATCTTCTACATGTGCGTGCTCTCCAAAGTAGTTTGGCGGTGAAATCAAGTTGCGTGAGTAAATCTTCCACTGGCGATTGCGGCTATCCAAGGCATTTTCTGGTGAAATGTACTCCATATTCGCTTCCCAGAGTGATTCGATGGTACCAACGTCTTTCCAGTAACCACTAAATTCATAGGCATAGACACTCTCACCAGACTCAAGGTAGTTAGGAATAACATTCTTACCGAAGTCTGACATATCGACGTTGCTCTTTTCAGCAGCAACAAGCATATTGCGGAGACGTTTCCAGTCAAAGATATAAATCCCCATCGAAGCCTTGGTAGACTTAGGATGTTCTGGTTTTTCTTCAAATTCAACGATACGGTTATTGGCATCTGTATTCATAATACCAAAACGGCTAGCTTCCTTGAGAGGTACATCTAGAACAGCTACAGTCAGACTGGCATTGTTATCCTTATGAGATTGGAGCATATCATCGTAGTCCATCTTGTAGATATGATCACCTGAAAGGATCAAAACATACTCAGGATTAACACTATCAATGTAGTCGATATTTTGGTAGATAGCGTGACTAGTCCCTTCAAACCAACGGTTTCCTTCACTAGCGGAATAAGGTTGCAGGATTGAGACCCCTGAACTAATCCCATCCAGACCCCAGCTAGAACCATTTCCAATATGGTTGTTCAAGGCAAGAGGTTGATACTGCGTAATCACACCGACGTTGTGAATCCCAGAGTTAGCACAGTTTGAAAGCGCAAAGTCAATGATGCGGTAGCGCCCACCGAATTGCACTGCTGGTTTAGCGATGCTTTGAGTGAGTTTTCCGAGACGTGTTCCTTGCCCACCAGCAAGAATCAAAGCTAGCATTTCATTCTTCATTTTCTACTCCTTTTTGGCTTTTATTTGTGACAGTTTTAGTTGGTTTCAAGCGACGTTTAATCTTCCAGATACTTGCTCCCATAGCTGGCAGAGTAAAGGTCAAGGTTTGCTTATAATCCTTCCATAATCCTTCTTGAGTTTGAACTGTTTGATTGTGTTCTTTCCACACTCCTCCCCATTCTTCTAATTCTGTATTCCAAACTTCTTCATAGACACCTGCGACAGGAAGTCCGATTGTAAAGTCTTTACGTTCAACTGGTGCCATATTAAAGACGCAGACTAACATCTCATCTTTTTTACTCTTGCGAATAAATGAAAGGACACTTTGGTCTCTATTATCTGCATCGATGATTTCGATACCGTCATAGCTAGTATCAATCTCCCAAAGACAACGATGGTCTTTGTAAAATTGATTAAGCTGTGAAGTAAAGTGTTTCATCTTAGAGTTCATGTAATCTTCTAAGTTTGACCATTCTAATTGCTCTTCAGATTTCCATTCTAAGAATTGTCCGTATTCACTGCCCATAAAGAGCAATTTCTTACCAGGGTGACAAATTTGATAGGTGTAAAGATTGCGCAAGCCGGCAAATTGGTTGTAGCGATCTCCCCACATCTTGTGCATCATACTCTTCTTGCCATGAACAACTTCATCGTGTGAAAATGGTAAGAGGTAGTTTTCTTTGAAAACATACATAAAACTGAAGGTCACTAGATTAAAATCATACTTACGATAAATAGGATCTTCCTCATAGAAACGAAGAATATCATTCATCCAGCCCATGTTCCACTTATAGTCAAAGCCAAGTCCACCAGCCTCTCTCGAACCAGTAATCTGGGTAGCTGACGAGCTTTCTTCTGCTATCATCATCACATCTGGATGTTCTAACTTAATCACATCATTCAATCGTCGAAGGAAATAGTAACCTTCGTAGTTGAGGTTACCACCGTCTTTGTTTGGAGTCCATGGAGCATTATCATAGTCTAGGTAGAGCATATTGCTTACTGCATCGACACGAATACCGTCTAAATGATAAAACTCAATCCAATGTTTGATACTAGAAATCAAGAAAGACTGAACTTCATTCTTCCCAAGGTCAAAGTTAAGAGCTCCCCAACCGTAGTTATGGGCCTTGTTGTGGTCTTGGTATTCAAAGGTCGGAGTTCCATCATAATAAGCAAGGGCGTCATCGTTGATAGTAAAATGGCCTGGAACCCAGTCCACAATTACACCGATGTTATTTAAATGGCATTCCTCAACAAAATCCTGAAATTCTTCTGGACGTCCGTAAGAATGCTCCATTGCAAAATATCCCATGAGCTGATAGCCCCAACTCAAACCTAGCGGGTGCGCCATTAGAGGCATGAACTCAATGTGAGTATAGTTCATTTCAACCAAATAAGGAATCAACTCTTCCTTCAGCTGCGCAAAGCTATAGGGACTACCATCTGGATTTCTCTTCCAAGAGCCAGCGTGCGCTTCATAGATATTGACTGGACGTTCCGCAAAACCTAGCCGTTTTCTACGTGCTAACCAAAGACCATCCTTCCATTTCTTGTCAGGAATATTTGTTAGAACAGCTCCTGTACCTGGGCGAGCTTCAAAACGGAGAGCCAAAGGATCAACCTTCATAATTTGATGACCATTTGCACGAGTGATATGGTATTTATAGATTTGCCCTTCATGAGCTAGGCTAGTAAAAACTTCCCAAACCCCAAATTCATTTCGAACCATAGGAATTTGGTGCTCTATCCAGTTAGTGAAATCACCAACTAAGTGCACAGCCTGAGCGTTAGGTGCCCAAACACGGAAAGTAAAACCAATTTCTCCGTCTTTTTCCTCTTTATGTGCTCCTAGATAGTGCTGAAGATAAAAATTTTCTCCAGTAGTAAAGGTTCTAAGTGCTTCTTGATTATTCATCCAATCCCCTTTCTTAATGTAAGCGTTTTCTATGTTTCTATTATACTATCTTTTGAGTGAACTTTCAAGAGATTACCGTAATTAATGTTATATTTTTATGAAAGCCTTCAAAAAATTATCTTAACCTTGTATGAAGCTTTCATTTGTTTCACAAAAAGAACAATTTGCATACATTTTCTTATTATGATAGCAAAACATTCGGTATTTTTCAATTTTTAACTGAATTTTTTAGTAAAAATAAAAATCAGGAAGAACATTTCCTGATTATATAATTTATTTCACATCAAAAACAATGGATTTGACATTTGTCATTGCTTCAATGCTGTATTTAATCCCTTGCACACCAGCACCAGATCCTTTGACTCCAAGGAATGGGAAATTATCTGGCCCACGTTGTGTTTTATTATTAATGTGAACAGTGCCGACTTCAAGTTTTTCAGCGATTTCAAACGCTTTTTTAAAATCATTTGTGAACACGGATGATTGAAGACCGAACTCAGATTCATTGGCAATTGCTACCGCTTCATTTGCATCGGAAACACGGATAATTGGCAGAACAGGACCAAACGGTTCTTCCCATGCTAATTTCATATCTCTTGTGACATAATCAAAAAGTCCCGGCCAAATGAGATTGCCCTCACGTTTGATTGGACTGAGCGCTTTGGCACCCTTATCTTGCGCATCCTGAATCAATCCCCAGATAAAATCAGCTGAAGCATTGTCAATAACAGGTGTGATATCAGCATTGTCAAATGGGTCACCAACTGTTAGCTTAGCAACTTCTGCCTGAAGTAATTCAGCCAATTTATCCGCTACACTTTCCACAACCAAGACACGCTTGATAGCTGTACAACGTTGCCCCGAATAACTAAAGGCTCCACCGACGATTTGTTTAGCTGCGTGTTCCAAGTCTGCATCTTCGAGAACGATAGCTGCATCTTTCCCACCAAGTTCAAGCATGATAGGACGCATTCCAGCTAAACGACCGATTCGCTCACCGATTGGCGTTGAACCCGTAAAGTTGATAAAGTTAACTTCTTTGTGCTCAATGATATAGTCACCAATTTCAGAACCTCGTCCAGTTATCGTATTAAATACTCCTGCTGGAATACCTGCCTCATCAAAAGCCTTGGCTAATAACAGACCTGAGATAGATCCTTGTGTTGGCGGTTTAAACATGACGACATTTCCTGCAATCAAAGCTGGAGCAATCTTAGATCCAGAAAGGTTAACTGGATAGTTAAATGGCGCGATAGCTAAAACGACACCAACTGGCTCACGACGGACAACGGCTAGTTTGTTTTTACTTGCAGCTTCAAAACCGCCACCTTCCATTGCTTGTCCAGTGATACGGAGACCTTCCTCAGCAGCAAAACGGATCAAATCTGCTGTACGAACTACTTCTCCAATGGCTGCTTTAATCCCTTTTGCAATCTCTTTGGCAAGAATTGTACCAATTTTTTCTTTATCACGTTCCAAAATATCTGCTGTCTTATGTAAATAGGCCGCCCGTTCTACGGGTGCCAAATCACGCCAAGCAGATAGCGCTGCTCGACCTGCTTTCATCACTTCATCAACATCCGCCTGACTCATGGCTGGTACAGTACCAAGTTTTTCCTGATTAATCGGAGAGTAGATTGTGATTTCATTCTCTGATGATTTCCAATTTCCGTTTACTAAATTCTGATAGTTTGTCAAATCCGCTTCCTCCTGAAAATGATTAAAACTAATTTTATCAAATTTTCAGAAAATTACAACCCTTTTTGTGAAAATATTGAGATTTTTTTCACAAACTTGATTCTTCAAATAATTTGACACTTAATTCTACTCTTCATTGAAAACTTATAAATAACAAAAAGGATTAGACAATCTAACCCTTTTTAGTTTATGAATTTAAGAGAGTACTTTTAGCACTGCGACACTAGTATCATCAATGACATTTTCTTGTTTCGAACGACTATTTGTCACAAGCATTTCAAGATTTCCTGCATTTTCAAAGTAGAAGGAAGCTCCCTTGGCATTGAATACGACCAATAGATGTTCTGGTCCCCCGTGAATCTCGTAAACGATCCATCCGCTATTTTCTGCAGCAGTATGGACAAAGACATGACGGTAAACTTCTTCGTATGTAGGATAAGAAAAGGCGCTAGTCTGTGTTTTCAGTCGAATAATCTGACGGACAAAGTCAATGCTCTCTTGTCTTTCATTGATCAAATCCCAGTTGACTTGGTTAACACTGTCAGGAGCGTTGTAACTATTCATAGCACGTTCTCGGTCTGCAGGAGTTAGTTCTCCATGTTCACCGGTTGGAACCAACTTAGTTCGACCAAACTCTTGGCCAATTTCCATAAAGGACATCCCTTGCATAAGAATGCTCATCGCTGTTGCTGTCTCTACTTGCCGCATAATCTTATCTGAACTATGATCTGGATGGAGAGTTTCTAACAAATCATGCAAGTTGTAATTATCATGGGCTTCCACGTAGTTAAGGACTTGGTTTGGACTAAGATAGGAACCCAATTCTCGGCTACCAAGAATGGCCTTGGCAATGATTGGTTCGGTGGCTGCGCCACTTACAAATCCTGACTTGATTGCACCATAAACTTCTCCTCCTTTGACCGCATCACGCTGATCATCATTGAAGAATCCGATATTTGGCATCTGGTAGGCATTGTCCTTCTTGGCCTTGTCATAAGGAGCAAGACCTGTTCCCATATCCCAGCCTTCTCCATAGGTGATAATACGGGGATCAATCTCATCTAGCGCCCAGCGAATCGCTTGCATGCTTTTGACATCATGAATACCCATTAAGTCGAAACGGAAACCATCAATATTGTATTCTTTCACCCAGTATAGGAGGGAGTCAATCATGTACTTACGGAACATCTCGTGTTCACTTGCAGTTTCATTTCCTACACCTGTACCATTTTGGAAGGTTCCATCTGGGTTCATTCGATAGTAATAATCGGGAACAGTTGTCTGGAATGGCGCATCAAGCGTTGAGAAGGTATGGTTATAAACCACGTCCATGATAACACCAATTCCTGCATCATGATAGGCCTGAACCATAGTTTTCAGATCACGAATGACCTGCCCTGGATCATCTGGATTACTAGAAAAACTTGGTTCTGGTGCATTGTAGTTTTGAGGGTCATAACCCCAGTTATAGGTTACATTTCCATCCTCATCGTATTCCTTATGGCGATCAAAGATAGGCTGAAGTTGAACATAGTTGCAGCCAAGGTCTTTAATATAGTCAAAGGCGGTTGCTTGGCCGAATTGGTTAGTCGTTCCAGTCTGCGCAGCACCAAGAAAGGTTCCACGGAGATGCTTTGCCACTCCAGATGTTGGAGATTTGGTTAGATCTCGGATATGCATTTCACAGATAACTGCTTTACATGGATTTTCCAAACGCCAAGGAGCTTCTGTTCCATGTTTGACCTCAAATCCTTCTACTTTTCTGTCTTGATGAGAAAGAATTACGGAACGTTTTCCGTCAGGACTTGTGGCAATCGTGTAAGGATCTCTCGTCAAAGTCTGGTGGTGAGGAAAGTCAATCTGATACTGATAAGCCTTGCCAGCAAGATTCTCATCTAAATCTAGACTCCAAACCCCAATAGTATTGTACTTATGGCTATATGAATAGCTATTCCCACGCTCTAGATTAAAGGTTTTCCAAATCGGAGCATCGTTGCTGGTATTTTCATAGACAACCACCTGTACAGATGTAGCCGTAGGAGCCCAAAGTTTAAAGCTTGTCTGATAATCTGAAAGGCTATAACCTAGTTCTCCTTGGTAACCCCAGTGGTGATCAAAACTAGCGCTATGGATTGCTTTATCAAAAGCAAATGGATTTTGATCTTTGTAGTAAGGACTAGCAATGGCTGGGTTTTCAGAATAATAAACCGTCTCGTCGCCCTCTAAAATCCAAACTTCAGTCAGAAGCGGATAGTAGTTATAACGCACGAGATATTCCTTAACTTTCCCATCAATTTCAACTGAGAATTTTAGGTTTTCTAACTTTTCTTGACTTGTAACTGTGAAGGAGAACTTTGCGCCAAAAAAGTCATTCTCATAATACAATTTTTCAACATTGTCCGCCTGTTTTCTACTAAATGAACAGGCTGCATAATCCCCATTTTTTCGATGAAAATGGATGACTACAGGGTAATTAAACATTTCTTTTCCTAATTTCTAATTTTAATTTAATTTTTTATGTGGTGCTGATAGATTCAGCGATTTAATTTCTGACTCAAGATAGACTCAATCCATGTCAAAACACTTCAGACTATCTAACACCTAGTTTTCAACTATTCTTTACAAACTTTCCAACCAGGCTTCATCTCGAACTTCGATACCAAGTTCTTGTGCTTTTTGGAGCTTACTTCCTGCATCCGCTCCTGCTACGACTAGATCTGTTTTCTTGGATACACTGCCTGTGACTTTGGCACCAAGACTTTCGAGTTTGCTTTTTGCTTCTGAGCGTTTGAGACGTTCCAATTTCCCCGTGAGTACAACGGTCAAACCTGACAAGGCCGCATCTGCTACTACTGTCTGTCCTTTGTAGTCCAGATTGACTCCAGCTTCTTTCAACTCATCTAAGAGAATCTTCGATCCTTCTGTAGCAAAATAAGTCTGAAGACTTTGAGCAATCACACTACCTAAGCTCTCGATACTTGCTACTTCCTCTGGGTCTGCTTGGGCTAGATTTTCAATAGAGTGGAAATGTTGGAGCAAGAGTTGGCTAGCCTTGCTTCCGACATGGCGAATTCCCAAACCGAATAAAAGCTTTTCAGCAGAGTTTTCCTTGGATGCTTGAATGGCCTGATACAGTTTAGAAGCAGACTTTTCCTTGACGCCTTCTAAAAGGAGGAAATCGTCTTCTTTCAAACGGTAAATATCCGCCACATCCTTGACTAAATTGGCAGCAAAAAGCTTTTCGACGATAGATGGACCAAGCCCTGTAATATTCATGGCATCTCGAGAGGCAAAGTGAATCAAACCTTCCATGATTTGAGCAGGACAGCGAGGATTGATACAACGAAGAGCCACCTCATCTTCAAAATGAAGCAAGTGACTGTCACAACTTGGACAATTTGATGGAATATCTAGTTTTTCTTCAGAAACACGCTTGGACTCTACTACACGCAAAACAGCAGGGATGATATCTCCAGCCTTATAGACGATAACCGTATCATCTTTGCGGATATCTTTTTCAGCAATATAATCTACGTTGTGGAGAGTTGCACGGCTAACAGTTGTCCCAGCAAGCTGAACTGGTGTCAGATTGGCAGATGGGGTCACAACACCCGTACGACCAACTGTCCAATCAACTGATAAGAGTTGAGCTTCTTTTTCTTCAGCAGGAAATTTATAGGCGACTGCCCACTTAGGCGCTTTAACGGTAAAACCGAGTTCTTCCTGACCTGCTAAATCATTAACCTTAATCACCACCCCATCAATATCATAGGGAAGATTGTCTCGTTCCTGTCCTACTTCTTGGATAAAATTCCAGATTTCATCTATGTTTTCAGCCAGAATTCGATTAGGATTGACCACAAAACCTAGTTGTTCTAGGTGCTTCAAAACCTTTTCTTGGCTATCACGAGTTGACGGACTAGCTTCTTGATAGAGAAAAGTCGCAAGATTGCGCTTAGCAACTACTGCTGTATCCAGCTGACGCAAAGTTCCAGCCGCCGCATTACGAGGATTGGCAAATTCAGGCTCTCCATTTTCTTGGCGAGCTTGGTTGACCTGATCAAAAGAAGCGCGTGGCATGTAACACTCCCCACGAACGGTAATATCAAGTTTTTCTGGCAATGTTAAGGGAATATCCTTGACACGCTTGAGGTTTTCGGTGATATTTTCTCCAATAGAACCATCACCACGTGTCCCCCCAACAACCAAAACCCCTTTCTCATAGGTAAGAGAAATCGACAAACCATCGATTTTCAATTCACAGATATAGGTAGGATGAGGTAACTCTTTGCGAACACGCGCATCAAAAGCTTCTAACTCTTCACGTGAAAAAGCATCCTGCAAACTATAAAGAGGATACTGATGACTGTATTTTTCAAAACCATCTAAAACCTTACCACCAACGCGATGGGTCGGACTGTCCGCTAAAACTTGATCTGGATAGGCAGCTTCCAACTCGACCAACTCTCGGTAGAGGCGATCATACTCACTATCTGAAACCGAGGGATTATCGCTCGTATAGTACTCGGTTGCATAGCGGTTGAGTAAGGCAACTAACTCATTCATTCTTTCATTCATAAAACCATTTTACCACAAATCAAGCCCTCCTCACAATAGAGAAGGACTGAAAAATGATTCGTAGTGAAATATTTTCTAAAGATAGTGAAGTTATGAGTCTTTTTCAAAATGACTTCGCACATAAAAGAGGGATAAACAAGACAGGATGACAACCCCGCTTCCAATTATCAGGAAAGAAGAGAGATGAACACTTGGCAGCACTGTCATAAAGCCTTTTGCAATCGGCATAAATAGAATGGCTAAGGTAAAAATTGTGCTTAGGACTCTTCCCAAGTATTCCCCCTCAACCTTGGTTTGCACCTGAGTAAAAAAGTGAATATTAAAAATCGTCATAAACAGTTCACAAACTAAATTTCCAGAAAAGGAAAGAAAAGTTGGAAGTGGTAACCCCATCATAAAAACTCCAACTCCGGTCAAAACCAATAGAATCAAAAGATTATAAACACTTGCCTTTATTTTACTAGCTAGAAGAGCTCCCACAATGGAACCAATAGCGCCCATAGTTAAAATAGTTGCATAAGCTCCTTCTACCCCGTAAAGCCGATTTGAAAAAGGGAGGAGAAATTCAAAAGCTGCAAAAAAGAAATTAACGCTGGAAGCTACCAGCAAAAGGAAGAAAATTTCCTTCTGGTGCCAAATATAGTGTAGTCCAGCCTTCATATCAGCAAAAATATTTTTCCAACTGAAAGTCTTTTTCTCTTGTTCCTGAGTCTCTTTTTTGGGGAGAAAAGCTACTAATGTAAATGCGATGAAAAAACTAATGGCATCTAAAACAAGCGTCATATGGAGACTAGCAAATTGTAAAACGATGAAAGAAAGTACAGGGGAGCTAACGCCTACAACCTGCAAAACGAGCTCTAAGCGAGCATTATAGGTCACAATCTCGTCTTTTTCTACAACCTCAGTTATAATAGCTTTGTTGGCTGTACGAGAAAATGCAAAGGCAACCGCCTGAACAATATTGGCAAAGATCAGAGCAGCAATCATCAAGCTATCATTTCTGATGAAAGAAATAGCCAAACAAAGAATGCCACAAATCAAGTCCGTCGTCATCAAAATTTTGCGACGCGAAAAGCGGTCTGAAATCACTCCGCCAAAGGGATTGACCAGAATCGATGTGACGAGTTCAGAAATCTGATAAATCCCAAGAACAGTCTGTCCTATCGTCCCCATTGATGCTAACCAAACACTGTTTCCATAATCATAGAGCATATTTCCTATCTTATTAATAGCACCACGACTAATCAACTGGATTGCATGTTGATTCATATAAAAAGCTCCTCTCAAATTTTGAAACTATTGTATCAAAACTGAAAGGAGTCTCTTTATTTTTCCCTTATTTGGGAAATTTAAGGATTTACAAATTTTTCATAATGTTCCTGATAGTAAGCCACTTGCTCTGGAAGTCCAAGTACTTCAAAAATATGCATGGCTTCCCGCATCTGACTACAACCCTCTTCTTTCAGGTCCCTCTGGTAGAGGGCGAAACCTTTGAGATAATGGAAGATATTGCGCTCATAAAGCTTGATACCATTTCCAATCAACTTCTCCACATAGCCCTCAAAATAGTCCGCGTCCATAAAGGACTGGTTTTCCAAACAATGCTGGTAACAGTTAAGAGCTAAAATCAAAACAAGTTTTCGATGCCGACCAATTTCTTTGTAGTAGTCTTCTCGCTCCATGACTTCTCTGCCAATCCGAGCTACATAGTCCACATTGTAGAAAGTATAGAGATTCCCGAAAAGAATCAACTCATACATAGTCCATTCTTCTGTTTGGAAAAGATAATCCGCCACCTTATCCAAATCACTCTGTTCCATACTGTAACTAGTATCTCTTTGACAAATAAGGCCTTGTAGCAGAATCCAATTCAGCTCAAAATAGAGGGGATTAGTCGAACTCTTCGCTTTCTCAAGTTGTTCCTTTTGAAGCTTTTGAAAACCTGCAATATCATTTGAGTAATAAAGCGGAATAATCTGTGCCATCAAGGCAACATGTTCATGGTTTTGAAAATCCCTAGCCTTGTCCATGAAATTTTCAATAGTCACATGAATATTGTCCAAAATCTCAAAGAAACGGGAAACTGCTAGATCAGACTCCCCAAGCTCGAAGCGAGATAACTGAGAGGTTGAACATGATTCACCTGCCGCCTCTTTCAAGGAGTACTTGCCACTTGTTCGAAATTCACGAAATACCTTTCCAAGATGTTCCATCTTTACACCTGCTCCGATAATTCTTCCCATTCAAGCATAGCTTCTTCCTGACGATGACTGATTTTGTCCAGTTCAGCCTGCAATTCCATGAGTTTTTCGGCATTGTTGGTTTCCAACATTTGTTCAGAGATGGCTTGACCTTGGTTTTCTAACGTTTCGATTTCAGCCTCCAAACTCTCGATTTGACGCATGAGCTTGCGGGCTTCTTTTTGGCTTTCTTTCTGAGCCTGGTAGTCATTGACTGGGCTCGGTTCTTTTGCTTGATTGTTAGTTGAAGCTTCCTCAGTTTGAATCATTTCTACTTCTGCTTTCTTATCAACATAGTAGTCATAATCTCCAAGATAGAGGGTCGAACCATTCTCAGACAATTCCAAAACATGAGTGGCTACACGGTTGATAAAGTAACGATCATGACTGACAAACAGCAGGGTCCCGTCAAAGTCAATCAGGGCATTTTCTAACACTTCCTTGCTATCAATATCCAAGTGGTTGGTCGGCTCGTCAAGGATCAGGAAGTTATTATTTTCCATAGACAATTTAGCCAATAGCAAACGAGCTTTCTCGCCACCAGATAACATTCCTACTGATTTTTTAACATCATCTCCTGTGAAAAGGAAGGCACCAAGGCGGTTGCGGATCTCAACTTCTGGAGTCAGTTTAAAATCATTCCAGAGTTCATCAAGTACCGTATTACTTGCGGTCAACTTACTTTGAGTCTGATCATAGTAGCCAACCTCAACATTGGCACCAAATCGCTTTTCTCCCCTGATAAAAGGAATCTGGTCTACTATCGACTTGATAAAGGTTGATTTGCCAATACCATTTGGTCCGACAATCGCAACAGCGTTCATCTTACGAAGGTCTAGGTTGATAGGTTCTGACAATATTTCCCCATCATAGCCAATGGCTGCATTTTCAACAGTCAAAACGACATTTCCCGACGTTTTTTCAGACTGGAAGGTCATATTGGCTGATTTCTTGCCAGCTTCAGGCTTGTCTAAGCGATCCATTTTTTCCAGTTGTTTGCGTCGAGATTGAGCACGCTTGGTCGTTGAAGCTCGCACTAGATTGCGATTGACAAAGTCTTCTAGAGCCGCGATTGCCTTTTGTTGCTTTTCATAGTTTTTTGCCTCAGTAGCTAGCTTTTGCTCCTTCAACTCGACAAAGCGAGAGTAATTACCTACATAACGATCCAAAGAATGCTTGGTCAAATCCAGTGTAACCGTCGCAACCTTGTCCAAAAAGTAACGGTCGTGACTGACAATAATGAGTGCACCGCTATAGTTCACCAAGTAATTTTCCAGCCAGGCAATGGTTTCGATATCCAGGTGGTTGGTCGGCTCGTCCAAGACCAAGAGATTGGGCTTTTCAAGGAGCATTTTAGCCAGTGCGAGACGAGTATTTTGACCACCTGAGAGCTCGGCAATTTTCGTCTGCCACATAGATTCGTCAAACTTGAAACCGTTCAAGATAGCTCGGATATCAGCTTCATAAGTAAAGCCACCAGCCTGACGGAAATTCTCTGATAAACGATCATAATCCGCCATCAGTTTATCCAAATCTTCACCGGACTTTTCACCCATCTCTAATTCCATCTGACGAAGTTGCTTTTCAGTCCGACGTAGGTCATCAAAGACATGGAGCATTTCTTCATAAATGGTATTTTCAGACTCAAAACGGCTATCTTGTGCTAGGTAAGACAGAGAGATATCTTTTTTCTTATTGATTTCTCCACTAGTTGGCTCCTCTTCTCCAACCAAAATCTTCAAAAGAGTAGATTTACCTGCTCCATTTCTCCCAACGAGGGCAATTCTGTCTCGTTCATCTACTTGCAGATTGATATTATCAAAAAGGACTTCACCTGCAAAAGAACGTTCAATTTTATTAGCTTGTAAAATAATCATATAGGTAGTATAGCATGTTTCCCTAAGGGGTTCAAGACTGTAGAATCCATTTCATTTCAAGCTTTTTCAGAAAGTTATGCTAACGTTTTACTAAAATGATAAATCGTGATATAATGAAAGCGATTAAAAGAATTTACAAAAAAAGGAGATCCTCTATGACTTACCAAGAAAATTATCAAAAATGGTTAGATTTTGCTGACCTTCCTGACTACCTTCGTCAAGATTTGGAAAATATGGATGAAAAAACAAAGGAAGATGCCTTCTATACAAATCTTGAATTTGGTACTGCCGGTATGCGTGGCTTAATCGGTGCTGGTACAAATCGTATCAATATCTATGTTGTCCGTCAGGCAACTGAAGGTTTGGCTCGTTTGATTGAGTCAAAAGGTGGAAATGAAAAAGAGCGCGGTGTGGCAATTGCCTACGATAGCCGTCACTTCTCACCAGAATTTGCCTTTGAATCTGCTGCAGTTCTTGCAAAACATGGTATCAAATCTTACGTATTTGAAAGTCTTCGTCCAACTCCGGAACTTTCATTTGCAGTTCGTCATCTCAACTGTTTCGCAGGTATTATGATCACTGCCAGCCACAACCCTGCACCATTTAACGGATACAAGGTTTACGGTGAAGACGGTGGACAAATGCCTCCACACGACGCGGACGCTTTGACTACTTATATCCGTGCAATCGAAAATCCATTTGCAGTTGAAGTTGCCGATGTAGAAGCGGAAAAAGCTTCTGGCTTGATTGAAGTCATCGGCGAAGCTGTCGATGTAGAGTACCTTAAAGAAGTCAAGGACGTTAACATCAACCCAGCCTTGATTGAAGAATTTGGTAAAGACATGAAGATTGTCTACACTCCACTTCATGGTACTGGTGAAATGTTGGCTCGTCGTGCTCTTGCCCAAGCAGGATTTGACTCTGTTCAAGTCGTCGAAGCTCAAGCAACAGCTGACCCAGACTTCTCAACTGTTAAGTCTCCTAACCCAGAAAGCCAAGCAGCATTCGCCCTTGCCGAAGAACTTGGACGCAAAGTTGGTGCTGATGTACTTGTTGCAACTGACCCAGACGCTGACCGTGTCGGTGTTGAAGTTCTTCAAAAAGATGGCAGCTACCTCAACCTCTCAGGTAACCAAATCGGTGCCATCATGGCTAAGTACATCTTGGAAGCCCACAAAAACGCTGGTACTCTACCTGCAAATGCAGCCCTCTGCAAGTCAATCGTATCAACTGACTTGGTCACTAAGATTGCTGAAAGCTACGGCGCAACCATGTTCAACGTTTTGACAGGTTTCAAATTTATCGCTGAAAAAATCCAAGAATTCGAAGAAAAACACAATCACACTTACATGATGGGATTTGAAGAAAGCTTCGGTTACTTGATTAAACCATTCGTACGTGATAAAGACGCTATCCAAGCCGTTCTTGTCGTTGCTGAGCTTGCTGCTTACTACCGTTCACGTGGTTTGACATTGGCTGACGGTATCGAAGAAATTTACAAAGAATATGGCTACTACGCTGAAAAGACCATCTCTGTTACTCTTTCAGGTGTCGATGGTGCAGAACAAATCAAGGCTATCATGGCTAAGTTCCGTAACAATGCTCCAAAAGAATGGAACGCAACAGCTATCACTGTTGTAGAAGACTTCAAAGCACAAACTTCTACTACTGCTGATGGTATTGTAACTGCCTTAACAACTCCTCCAAGTGATGTTTTGAAATACACTCTTGCGGATGGTTCTTGGATCGCTGTTCGCCCTTCAGGTACAGAACCAAAAATCAAGTTCTACATTGCTGTTGTGGGTCAAAGCAACGAAGATTCTCAAGCTAAGATTGCCAACATCGAAGCGGAAATCAATGCCTTTGTAAAATAAGCAAGATAAAAGATGAGATAAATCGATCTCATCTTTTTTTCATATCAAATCCGAGCAATTTTAGAAACTTTGTGGCATACTAGTTTTATCAAAAAAAGAGAGGTATTCTTATGAATCAGTTTTTAGAAGATATTAAAGACCTTGAAGTGACTACTGTTGCCCGTGCCCAAGAAGCACTCGATAATAAAGAAACAGCGACCTTCTTCATCGGTCGCAAAACTTGTCCTTACTGTCGTAAATTTGCTGGCACATTGGCAGGTGTCCTAGCTGAAACTAAAGCACACATCTACTTCATCAACAGTGAAGAACCAAGCCAACTCAATGAGTTGCAAGAATTCCGTTCACGTTATGGAATTCCAACTGTACCAGGCTTTGTCCACGTTGCAGATGGTCAAATCAATGTCCGTTGCGACTCTTCCATGTCAGCTCAAGAAATAAAAGAATTTGCAGGATTGTAAAAAAGCCACTCATTGAGTAATTTTTGTATGGTCGAAATTACGTTTTTTCAAGTAAGTCTTGTATCATTCTATGCAGTTCTTCAATCTTCTCAGATTGTTTCTCTAGTAAGATTCTTTGACTGAGTATTTCATCTTGAAGTTTATCAAGTTTTATTTGTTCATCCGGATTATCCTTTACAAAAAAGTTCGTCAAGGCGCTCGTTAACATCCCTATTGTTCCAATGCCGACAAGCATCAGTAAAACAGCTAACCATTTACCAAAAATCGAAGCAGGAATAATATCCCCGTATCCCACAGTCGTTACCGTTACAAGCGCCCACCAAAGACTATCTGAGAAGGATTTTTCTTCAACAACGGACAAAATCGAACTTCCTACCAATACAATAAAGGAATTAAGATAAAAAATATAAAGTAAGCCATTTGTTCGTAAGAGTTTGCTAACCTTCTTTTCCAGTTTGCCAGTCAATCCAACAATTCTTAAAAGACGAGTTAGTTTGAGTAATTTTGTCAGTCTTGCTAGTCGGAAGATACGCCCTAATCGAAATACTGTAAAAATAGCATTCAATGGAAGAATAGCTAGCAAATCAAAGATATTTTCAAGGATAAACTGCCATTTTCCTTTACTTGCAAAGAACCGCCAGCAATAATCCACCACGAAAACAAACCAAATCAATAAATCAATAATACTGTATGGAGGACTGTCTAAATCAATCATTTCAGCGAATCCTAGCAAGACAAGAACAACGGATATCAATGCAAGTATGATAATCGTTGTATCATAGTAATCCTTTAGCAACCATTTTCTCTTCACGATGATACTCCTATATTTTTTTTAATCATTATACCACATTAAATCCCTGATAAAATACAGAATAAAAGAAGGCACTTGCCTTCTTTTTTATATATCTGTCAGTGGAGTTGCGGTGTCTGGGGAAGTGTCGTAAACCTTAAAGTCTACTCCTACACCCAAATCAGCTTGGGCTAGCTGATTGACCATGGTCATATGAGCCAGTTCTTTGATATTGTTCTCCTTAGACAAATGTCCAAGGTAGATTTTCTTAGTCCGATTTCCCATTGCACGAATCATGGCCTCAGCACCGTCTTCGTTAGAGAGGTGACCAAGATCAGATAGGATTCGCTGTTTGAGTCGCCAAGCATAAGAACCTGCTCGCAGGATCTCCACATCGTGGTTGGACTCGATGAGGTAACCGTCAGCATTCTCGACAATTCCTGCCATACGGTCACTAACATAACCTGTATCGGTCAGCATGACAAAGCTCTTGTCGTCTTTCATAAAGCGATAGAACTGCGGTGCGACTGCATCATGGCTAACACCAAAACTTTCAATGTCGATATCACCAAAGGTTTTGGTTTTGCCCATCTCAAAAATGTGCTTCTGGGATGAATCAACCTTACCGAGGTACTTGCTATTTTCCATAGCTTGCCAAGTCTTTTCATTGGCGTAAAGATCCATACCATATTTGCGAGCCAAGACACCGACTCCATGAATATGGTCTGAATGCTCATGCGTAATCAAAATCGCATCCAAATCTTCAGGCTTGCGATTAATTTCGCTCAAGAGGCTGGTAATTTTCTTACCAGACAAGCCTGCATCCACTAAAATTTTCTTTTTTGGCGTTTCCAGATAAAAGGAATTTCCACTGGAACCTGATGCTAAAATACTGTATTTAAAGCCTATTTCACTCATTCTAGTCTTCTACTTCATCCTCCCAGTCTTCTTCTTTTACGGCATCCTTATCATAAGGGAGCACGATGGTAAAGGTTGACCCCTTACCGTATTCACTTTTGGCCCAAATAAAGCCATTGTGTTGTTTGATGATTTCCTTTGCGATGGCTAGACCTAGACCAGTTCCACCTTGAGCACGACTTCTTGCGCGATCCACACGGTAGAAGCGGTCAAAAATCTTCGGCAAATCTTGCTTTGGAATACCTAGACCTTGGTCTTTGATGGATAAAATCATCTGATCATCAGTGGTTTTCATGCTGACAGTAATTTTCCCACCATCTGGTGAGTACTTGATGGCATTGTTGAGAATATTATCAATCACCTGGGTCATCTTATCAGTATCGATCTCGATCCAAACAGAATTGATAGGATAATCTCTAACCAGCTCATATTTTTTCTCTTCATCCTGGCTTCTCATCTTATCAAAGCGGTTGAGGATAAAGGTGATGAAGGCTGTAAAATTAATCAATTCCACATCCAACTGAGTGGTCGCATTATCAATACGAGAGAGATGCAAGAGATCTGTCACCATCCGCATCATACGGTTGGTTTCATCAAGCGAAACCTTAATAAAATCAGGAGCAACAGGATCATACAAGGCTCCCTCGTCTAAGGCTTCAAGATAAGATTTAACACTGGTCAAAGGAGTCCTCAACTCATGGCTAACATTGGACACGAAGAGTCTCCGTTCACGCTCTTCCTTCTCCTGTTCAGTCGTATCGTGCAAAACGGCAACCAAACCAGAGATGAATCCAGACTCACGACGAATGAGTGCAAAACGCACACGAAGGCTAAGATATTCTCCATTAGCATTTTGGGAATCAATCATCAATTCGGGAATCTGTGTAATGAGGTCACGCAGTTCATACTCTTCCTCTATCTTAAGCAATTCTAGAATGCTTTTGTTCAATGCTTCTTCTTTTATGATACCCAGCTGTTTCTTAGCCATATCGTTAATCATAGTAATCTGACCACGGCGATTGGTCGCAAGAACTCCATCTGTCATATAAGAAAGAATACTGTTAAGCCTTTTTGTTTCTTGCTCCAAATTCTCCTGCGTTAAACGAATGACCTCAGACAAATCATTGAGATTATTGGTGATGTTGGTAATTTCAGAACTTCCCTGCATATCCAAAACTCGAGAATAATCCCCTGCAATCAAATCCTTGACCTTTTGATTAATCTGCTTTAGACGAATATTATCACGGCGATTTTCTAGCAATAGCAAGGTGACCACCAAGATAAAGCCCAGCAAAATCAAAATAAAGATAAAATCACTGGTCAGAATCGTTTGTCTAATATCTTCAATCATTATTTCTCATATAGTAACCCACACCACGACGTGTTAGGATGTATTCTGGACGGCTTGGAGTGTCTTCAATTTTTTCACGTAAACGTCGGATAGTCACATCCACTGTACGAACATCACCAAAATAATCATAGCCCCAGACAGTCTCAAGCAAGTGTTCACGAGTAATGACTTGTCCAATATGGGAAGCCAAGTGGTACAAGAGCTCAAACTCGCGGTGGGTCAATTCCAGTTCCTCACCATATTTTTTGGCTACGTAAGCGTCCGGCAGAATTTCCAAATCGCCAATCTGTAGGGGTTGGGATTTCTTTTCATCAGTTTCTTGACTATCCACTGAAGCGAGATCTGTACGACGGAGTAAAGCCTTGACACGCGCCTGCAACTCACGGTTTGAGAAAGGCTTTGTAACATAATCATCTGCACCTAACTCTAAACCAATAACCTTGTCAAACTCGCTATCCTTAGCTGATAGCATGATAATCGGCACGCTACTAGTCTTACGAATAGCTTTAGCAACTTCTAAACCATCAATTTCAGGTAGCATCAAGTCGAGGATAATAATATCTGGTTGCTCTGCTTCAAATAGCTCGATTGCCTCACGACCATTGAAAGCTGTAACGACTTCATAACCTTCCTTGGCCATATTAAACTTAATAATATCTGAGATTGGTTTCTCATCATCTACAATTAATATTTTTTTCATTTTATCACCTTTTCTCTATCTATTATAACAAAAAAATGCAAAGAAGGCACAAATGGCTACTGTAAGCCTTCATCTTCAAGAGCTGTTTTATAAGCCTGCCAAATTTTTTGTTGAGGTTTCGCAAGTGGATAATCAGAAAACTCCTGAGGAGAAACCCAGCGAATTTCTCTGTCCGAAAACTGTTTTGTTTCCGTCACTTGACCAGCGAGGATTTGAATATGCCATTTCCGATGACTAAATACATGCTTGACCTGGTCAAATACTTGCTGGGACCAATTCACTTCTAAATCATAATCTTGCTCAAAACTTTCTTGGGGTGTTGGACCGAAAGTAACGCTTTTTTCAGCGACCTGAGCAAATAGATTCAGTTGTTCCTCTTCCTGTGAAAACTCCTCTACTTCTATCAAGGGGAAATGCCAAAAACCAGCTAGCAGTTTCTCACTTTCGTTTTTCTCAAGTAGATATTGACCTTGAGCATTGCGCACAACCAAAGCCTTGAGATAGATTGGAAGAGGTTTTTTCTTGGGTTCTTTAATCGGATAAATATCCATGGTCCCATTCTGATAGGCTGCACTAAAGTCCTTAACAGGGCTTTCTTCTGGTCTAGGATTAACTGGCGCCTCTATGTCAGAACCCAAATCCATCAAAGCTTGGTTAAAGTCACCCGGCCGTTCTGGATCAATCAAGATTTCCATCATAGCTTGGAAGATCTTTCGATTGCTAGGAACTCCGATATCATGATTGACCTCAAACAAGCGAGACAAAACTCGCATGACATTGCCATCAACTGCGGGCTCGGGTAAATTAAAAGCGATACTGGAAATTGCTCCCGCAGTATAAGGACCAATCCCTTTCAGACTGGAAATTCCTTCATAGGTGTTTGGAAATTGACCACCAAAGTTAGCCATAATCTGCTGGGCCGCAGCCTGCATATTGCGCACTCGAGAATAATAACCCAACCCCTCCCATGCTTTCAACAAACGTTCTTCAGGCGCATTAGCCAAACTTTCCACAGTTGGAAACCAGTCCAAAAATCGTTCATAGTAGGGAATAACTGTGTCTACTCTAGTCTGTTGGAGCATAATTTCAGAAACCCAGATATGATAAGGATTTTTACTTCTACGCCATGGCAAATCCCGTTTGTTTTCATCGTACCAGTTGAGGAGTTTCTCGCGGAAAGAGGAAATCTTCTCCTCTGGCCACATATCAACACCGTATTCTTTCAAATCTAACATATATCTAGTATAACATAGAAGCTCCTAACTGTCCTTTTCTTAGCGCTAAAAAAGCCTCTTCTACGAGAGGAAGAGACTCCATTTCTTTATTGATTGATCGCCTGAGCTGCTGTGATGAGAGTCAATTTGTAAACATCATCTGGGTTACATCCACGTGATAGATCGTTGACTGGTTTATTCAATCCTTGTAAAACGGGACCGACAGCCGCAAAACCACCTAGACGTTCAGCTATCTTATAACCAATATTACCTGCTTCGATACCTGGGAAAATGAAGACATTTGCTTGACCTGCCACATTGCTTCCTGGAGCTTTTAGGGCTGCTGTTTCTGGGACAAAGGCTGCGTCAAATTGCAATTCTCCATCAATCTCAAGGTCAGGACGTAAGTCATGTGCCAGTTTAGTTGCTTCAACCACCTTATCAACACTATCACCAAAACCAGAGCCTTTTGTAGAATAACTCAACATAGCGATTTTGGGTTCAATTCCAAACATTTTTGCAGTAATCGCTGAGTTGATAGCAATTTCAGCCAAAGCTTCCGCATCTGGATTGATGTTGAGGGCACAGTCACCAAACAAGTAACGTTCTGTACCACGTACCATAAGAAAGGCACCTGATGTCCGTGTAACATTTGGTCGTGTTTTAATAATCTGAAGAGCTGGACGAACAGTTGCAGCGGTTGAATGAGTGGCACCCGATACCATTCCATCTACCAAGCCCATATAGACAAGCATAACACCAAAGTAGTTAACATCTTTTAGCAAGACCTGGCGCGCTTCTTCTTCTGACATTTTTCCTTTACGACGTTCTACAAGTGCAACCACCATATCTTCAAATTGAGGATAGTGTTGGGGATCAATCACTTCATAACCATCCATGATCCCTTCGATTTCAAGATAAATTTTAATTTTTGCAGGATTTCCAAGTAAAACAGGAACAACTTCTGTTTCTTTTACCAAACGTTTTGTCGCTTGAAGGATACGAGGCTCTTCCCCTTCAGGTAGAACAATACGAGCATTTTTGCCAACTAAACTGGCTTTGAGACTTTCAAAAACTTCCATGAGTTTCTCCTTTAAGATAATTAATTATACTCAAAATAGATTTTAAAGAGTATTAGTTGATAACTGAATAATAAGATTGTTAAAATCATCTGGCAAAGGGCTCTCCAGCTCCAGCTGACGCCCTAAGAAGGGATGATAAAATGATAAGGAATGGCAATGCAGGGCCTGGCGTTGAATGCCATCTTCTAGGCTACCACCATAGAGATCATCTCCCAACAAGGGGAAGCCAATATGAGAAAAATGCACTCGGATCTGATGAGTTCGACCAGTATGCAGGCGAATATCGACTAGGTGAATATTTCCATAAGACGCTACAACTTTATAAGATGTATGAGCGTATTTCCCACCTTTTGCGACTCGTCTCGTGATAATGGAGTCCACATCACGCGCAATCGGGGCAATAATTTCCCCTTCAGGATCCAAAACACCAGCTCCTTTAACCAGTGCAAAATACCTTTTTTCGATAGACTTTCGTTGCAGTTGCTTGTCTAAACGTGCATGAGCATAGCCGTGCTTGGCAAAGAGCATCAAACCAGATGTATCTCTATCAAGCCTGGTCACGATGTGAACCTGCTGGTTTTCATATTCCCGCTTGACATAGTAACCCTTGATAAAATTGGCAATGGTATTAGAATGATTAACACTAGGAATAGAGGCTACTCCATAAGGCTTATTCAAAACCAGAAAATGGTCATCCTCATACAAGATATCTAGTGGTCGATCAATAGCTTCAAGGCTCTCAAACCCTTCCTCTGCTGGAATATCAATGGTAACCCTGTCTCCAACATCTAAGAGATAAGTTGCATTTTGAGGTTGGTCGTTGACCAAAGTAGCCCCGCCTCGAAACTTTATCTTAGCCAAAAGTCCTTTAGAAACCTCGTGTTTCTTAAGAAAGGTTTTGATTTTGACATGTTCATCTGCGATAAATTCAAACCTCATTCGTCCACCTCGCCGATGAAGGCATCTTTGACGCGACTCCAGAAACTAGTATGACTTGGTGTCGCTACGAAGTGAATCTTGTGATGGTCGATTTGATACTCAATCCGTTCTATATTTCGGAAAGAATAGATACTATTGTCAACCGATAGCGTGTGGTAGTCATTACGAGTCGGTAAAAGCTCAATTTTATCTTTCTTCGGAACGATGATTGAAGAACCTAGGGTTCGATAAACTCGGTTGTTGAGACTCGCAATTTCAGTCAGTTGCAAAGCCTCAATAGTAGGATGCAAGACAGCTCCCCCCAAGGACTTGTTATAGGCAGTGCTTCCAGTCGGCGTTGAAACAGTTACTCCATCTCCTCGAAAGCGTTCAAATGGAACATGGTTAATGATGATATCCGCAACCATGGTGCGATCCGATCGACGGATGCTGGCCTCGTTTAATGCACGGAAGGTCTTAACTTCTCCGTTTTCAAGTGTCACCTTGACATTCAAAACAGGATAGGAAACCTTGGCACCAGTATCTAGTTGGAGATTGGTAACCAACTGGTCCAGCTCAAAGTCGCGGTAATCCGTGTAAAATCCCAAGTGTCCTGTATGTACGCCAATAAATCGAACTTTATCTAACTGATTCTCGTACTTGTGAAAGGCAGACAAAAGCATCCCATCCCCACCAATTGATATGACGATGTCAGGATTGGTGTCGTTGAGTATAAAATGATGTTTTTTCAACTGATTTTTCAGCTCATACAAAACCTTTTGACTCTGCGGTTTTCTATTTGCAATCAGATCAATTCGTTTACCTGTATTCTTCATCTGTATCGTCACTATTTCCTACACCGTCGTTTAGTTTTCTACTCAAAGGATCAAAGAGAGCCTGTGCTTCCTGAATATCATCACGAATTTTCCCCATTTCCTCATCTAGTTGATGAGCAATTTTGGCAGTAATTTCCAGCCTTTTTTTGATTTCCTCTGGGAAATCCCCCTGATACTTATAATTGAGCGAATGCTCAATCGTAGCCCAAAAATTCATGGCTAAAGTCCGGATTTGAATTTCAGCCAGAATCGTCTTAACACCACTGATGGTGTCAACTGTATACTCTACCACCACATGATAGGAGCGATAACCCGAAGCCTTACGATGAGTGATGTAATCTCGTTCCTGAACGACTCTCATATCATGGCGTTTGCGTAAAATCGCAACAACTTCCTGAACATCATCGACGAACTGCACCATGACACGTAAGCCCGCAATATCCTGCAAGTCATGTTCCAAAGTATCGTAGCCAATCCCTCTGCGATTCATTTTTTCCTTAATACTTTCAATCGGTTTTACACGGCCCGTTACAAACTCAATCGGAGAATGCTTGTTTTGTTTACGATATTGTTTGCGAATCCCACGAAGTTTAATCTTCAATTCACCAACAGCTTGAATGTAAGGATCTAAAAATTCTTCCCATTCTATGGTCATATTTTCTCCCTTTTGGTATGTGATTGTGTTGTTGAAAATTTTTGATTTTTTCACTACAATCATATACAATAAATACATTGTCCATTATACCATAAATCGCTTTCAAAGATAAAAAAAAGGTTAGAAAAATGAAACATTTAGAAATTGAACTGAAAACACTACTGAAAAAAGAGGATTACGATCATTTAAAAGAACAGTTTTCCCATATCCAACCCGTCCTTCAGAAAAACTACTACATTGATACACCTGATTTTCAATTGCGTGAAAAAAAGGTTGCCATGCGCATTCGCACCTTTTCAGATTGGGCGGAGTTGACCTTGAAGGTGCCACAAATTGTAGGAAATATGGAATACAATCAGAAACTGAATCTTCCAGAGGCTGAATCTTACCTAGAAAAACAAATACTTCCTCAAGGACTCGTTCTAGAGGAACTTGCTAAGATTGGTATTGAAAGCCAAGACTGGTTTGTTCTGGGTTGTCTTGCAACTATTCGTTACGAAATGGAAACGTCGATTGGTCTAATGGCACTAGATGAAAGTCACTACTTTGATCATACAGACTACGAACTGGAGCTAGAGGTCACTGATCACGAGAAAGGAAAACGAGATTTTCAGCAATTTCTTTCAGAAAATAGTATCACTTATCAAAAGGCTCCTTCAAAATTAATTCGTTTTATTAAAAGCATGAAAAATTACTGAAATAATCTCCATTTTCTGGTAAAATAATGGAGATAAAATATTTAGAGTTTACAGAGGACGGTCTATAATGTCAGATAGAAACAACATGAAACTTTTTGCACTTAATTCCAATCATGAAATTGCACAAAAAATCGCAGAAACGGTTGGGGTACCTCTCGGAAAATTATCTTCTCGCCAATTTTCTGATGGTGAAATCCAGGTCAACATTGAAGAGAGTGTCCGTGGTTACGATGTCTACATCATCCAATCAACCAGCTACCCCGTTAGCAACCACTTGATGGAGTTGTTAATCATGGTTGATGCTTGTGTACGTGCAAGTGCTCATAGTATCAACGTTGTCCTTCCTTACTTTGGTTATGCTCGTCAGGATCGTATCGCTTCTTCTCGCGAACCCCTCACTGCAAAACTGGTTGCCAATATGCTTGTCAAGGCTGGTGTAAGTCGTGTTCTAACTCTTGATTTGCACGCTGTTCAGGTTCAAGGTTTCTTTGACATTCCAGTAGATAACCTCTATACAATTCCTCTCTTTGCTAAACACTACAGCGATAAAGGGTTGCTGGGATCAGATGTCGTTGTTGTTAGTCCAAAGAATTCTGGCGTCAAACGTGCCCGCAGTTTAGCTGAATATTTAGATGCACCAATCGCAATCATCGACTATGCTCAAGACGATTCAGAGCGTAGCCAAGGTTACATCATCGGTGATGTCGAAGGCAAGAAGGCCATCTTGATTGATGATATCCTAAATACTGGGCGTACTTTCTCAGAAGCAGCCAAAATCGTTGAACGTGAAGGTGCAACTGAAATCTATGCGGTATCCAGTCATGGTCTCTTTGTAGAAGGTGCTGCTGACCTTCTTGATGCTACTAACATAAAAGAAATCCTTGTGACAGACTCAGTAGCCACAAAAGAAAGAACTCCGAAAAATGTGTGCTACATTACTGCTAGCGAATTGATTGGTGATGCCATCGTCCGTATCCACGAAAGAAAACCAGTTAGCCCACTCTTTGCATATAATAAAAAGGAATAAGGTGATTCTTTGATTTATTTGGACAATGCTGCCACTACTCCAATGTCAGCAGTAGCTATCGCAGAAATGACCAAGGTCATGCAGGAAACCCATGGCAATCCTTCAAGTATTCATAGCCATGGACGTCATGCCGGTAAACTGCTCCGTGAAGCTCGTCAGGACTTGGCCCACTTACTTGGAACGAAACCTCAACATATTTTTTTCACGTCTGGTGGTACAGAAAGTAACAATACAGCCATCATCGGCTATTGTCTCCGTCATCCAAATCGTGGAAAACATATCATCACGACAGCTATTGAACACCATTCTGTGCTTGAGACTATTGATTATCTGGTGCAACATTTTGGTTTTGAAGCGACTATCATCCAACCAGTAAATCAAGAAATTACTGCCCAGCAAATTCAAGAAGCCTTACGTGACGATACCATTCTCGTTTCCACCATGTATGCTAATAATGAAACAGGTAGCCTCTTACCTATCGCTGAGATTGGACGTATTTTAAAAGAGCATCCTGCTGCTTATCATGTTGATGCTGTTCAAGCTATCGGGAAAATCCCTATCCATCCAGAAGAATTAGGAATTGATTTCCTTAGCGCTTCTGCTCATAAATTCCATGGACCAAAAGGAATCGGTTTTCTTTACGCTTCGTCTATGGACTTTGATTCCTATCTTCACGGTGGGGACCAAGAACAAAAGAAACGGGCTGGAACAGAAAACCTTGCTGCTATTGTAGGCATGGTTGCTGCTCTCAAAGAAGACTTGGATTATCAGGCTGACCATTACCAAAAACTAAGTGCACTCAAATCTGCTTTTCTAGAAGAAATTGCAGGTCTCAACTACTATCTCAATGAAAGCCAACACCAGCTTCCTTATGTTTTCAACATTGGCTTTCCTGGTCAAAAAAATGATTTGCTCTTGCTCCGGTTAGACCTTGAAGGAATTTCAATCTCAACTGGTTCTGCTTGTACTGCTGGTATTGTGCAAACGAGCCATGTCCTAGAAGCTTTTTATGGGTCTGATTCACATCGATTGAAAGAATCTGTCCGTATCAGTCTTTCTCCTCTTAATACTGAGAAGGAACTGAAACAACTGGCACAAACCTTAAAAAATATTATTGGAGATTAATCTAATGGCATTCGAAAAAACCATTAAACTACAAAACTGCCGCTACGACTATACACTTAGTCCATCTGTAAGAAAGTTTACACTAAAAGACAATACTTTCTTTGAAACAAAAGTCGGAAACTACGAACTGACTCGTCTACTTGAAAAAGTTCCCAACAGCGGTGAAGGTTTCCAACTAAAAATTATCATTAACAAGGAACTTACTGGAGCCAAGCTTAACATCACTGACAAATCTGGTCTTCGTTTGGTGAATATCTTTAAATCTGAAGAACACCATATCCACCAAGAGAAATTCTACTTCCTCATGGACAGTCTTGTAGAACGCGGAATCTTCACAAAAGAAGAGAGATGATTGGCTATGTTTCATTTGACTTATAAAGATAGCTATCAAGTAGAACGTACACTTGAATTTGCCGATTACGAAGAGCTTATGCTATCACTATCAGGCTGTGTTACCCTGCCCGACACTCTCCTAATCAGCTCCTTAACACTGAATGATAAGGTGATTTATCAAGGATTAGTTGGCGATCTCTACCGTTTTCTATCACAAACTAATTTTTCAGATTAAAACTAAGAATTCTCTTAGTTTTTTCTTGTTTTTGTTGATTTTTTCACAAGGTTTCTATAAAATAGAAGAATAGAAAGGTTGTGATTTTGTGAAAGATAAACAGTCTGCTATTCCAAAAGCAACAGCAAAAAGACTCTCTCTTTACTATCGAATTTTCAAGAGATTTCATGCAGAAAAAATTGAACGTGCCAACTCCAAACAAATTGCAGAGGCTATCGGTATCGATTCTGCGACCGTTCGTCGAGATTTTTCCTATTTTGGTGAACTAGGTCGTCGTGGATTTGGTTATGATGTCAAAAAATTGATGAATTTTTTTGCTGATCTCCTAAATGATAACTCAATTACAAATGTTATGCTGGTTGGGATTGGAAATATGGGCCATGCCCTTCTCCACTACCGCTTCCATGAGCGCAACAAGATGAAGATTATCATGGCCTTTGACCTAGATGACCATCCAGAAGTTGGCACCCAGACACCTGACGGGATTCCAATCTATGGCATCTCCCAGATTAAAGAAAAGATCAAAGAAGCAGATGTCAAAACTGCTATCCTAACTGTTCCAAGTGTTAAATCACAAGAAGTTGCCAATCTTTTGGTCGATGCAGGTATAAAAGGTATTCTCAGTTTTTCGCCCGTCCACCTTCACCTTCCAAAAGATGTGGTCGTTCAGTACGTTGATTTGACAAGCGAACTCCAAACTCTCCTCTATTTTATGCGTAAAGAGGATTAGAAAGCGAAAGCATTTATGAAAAAACCAGTTATTGGGATTACAGGAAATGAAAAAGCTCATCCAGATGATGATGTCATGATGAGCTATGCGGCAAAAGGTTTTGTTGAAGGAGTCAAGGACGCTGGCGGAATTCCCATCATCCTACCGATTGGTGATCAAGAAATGGCAAGCCATTACGTCGCTATGATTGACAAACTCATCCTTACGGGTGGGCAAAATGTTGATCCAAAATACTATGGCCAGCCTAAAACAATTGACAGTGATGACTACCATCTTCAAAGGGATATTTTTGAACTAGCACTTATCAAAGAAGCGATTAAGCAAAAGAAACCAATTTTCTCTGTTTGTCGGGGTACCCAGCTCTTCAACGTCGCTATGGGAGGCACACTTCACCAAGATATTGAGGATCATTGGCAGGACTGTTCAGCCGAATACACAACCCAACGCCTCGTGACTGAGCCTGATACAATTCTCCGAGAGATCTATGGAGAAATCTCTCATATCAACTCCTTCCACCACCAGAGTATTAAAGATCTAGCTCCTAATCTTAAGGTTGTGGCTTATGATCCCAAGGATAAGATTATCGAGGCAGTCACAACTACAGATGATTTTCCTTATCTTGGTGTCCAGTGGCATCCTGAATTTCTATTTGAAAATCGTCCCAAGGATAAAACACTATTTGACTATGTTGTAAACGAACTTTAAATCAGATCTGTCTTTTCACGGTAACTAAAGTAATCAGAATGAGAGACAATCAGATGGTCCAAGAGAACGATCCCCATCAGTTCGCAAGCTTCCTTTACTAGCTTAGTGACATGGTCGTCATTTCGACTAGGAGATACAGCACCAGATGGATGATTGTGGACTAAAATAACAGAAGTCGCCATATGCTTGATGGCATAGTGAAGGATTTCCCTCGGTTCAGCAATGCTGCGTGTCGCGGATCCGATAAAAATGGTCTGCTGATGAATGATTTGATTTTGAGTATTGAGATAGAGCGCCACTAGGTGCTCTTGTTTTTTATCGCCAAGTTCCTGTTGCATTTTCTTGGCTAGCTTTTGACTGCTGAGAATACTTTCCATCTCAAGGGTTTCGTGTTTATGAATACGATGCCCCAGTTCAATCACAGCTTGTAGTTCAATGGCTTTAATCCGTCCAATACCTGACAGACTCTGCAATTCCTGCAGGGTCATTTTCTTTAAATCAGTTAGACTGGTCAAACTGTTCAAGACTTTCTGAGCAATTTCAAATACATTAGCTTGACGTGTTCCGGTTCTGAGCAAAATAGCTAACAACTCTTGATTGCTCAGAGCCTCTACTCCTTCTTTAACTAGTCTTTCTCTAGGCAAGAGTGAATCTTCTTGGAATGAAATACTGTACATAAAAATCCTCCTCACTTTATTATTCGTGAGAAGGATGGAAAATTAGATTTTTTTCTCAATTGGAGCTACTCTGGCTAGAAGTTTTTTCAGCCCCACTTCTGGGAAATTGATTTTTAGTTCCTGAGTAGCGCCACTACCCGAGACTTCGAGGACTGTTCCCTCACCCCACTTTTTGTGAAGTGCAATATCTCCAATAGACCAATTTGTATCGCTTGAATCTTTTTTATTTCCGGCTACAAACTGTCCAAATGGGAGACCGCTTGACTGGATAGAGCTTGGTGCGGCATTGCGTTTCCGTTCTTGAAGGGCCTGAGCTAGGCTCATACCTTGACCGAAAGCTACCCCACCACTGCTATAAGAAGCCTTAAAACTTGTATTTGCCGGACGAGCCAAGCCTTGATATTCAAGCAAGTCTGAACTAATTTCGTTAATGAAACGAGTCGGACGGTTGTAGTTGGTACGCCCAAAAAGCAAGCGTGAGTTTGCATTGGTCAGATAGAGGATTTTCTCCGCACGCGTAATACCCACATAGGCCAGACGTCGTTCTTCTTCTAGCTCATCTGGATCCTCAGCTGCACGGCTAAGCGGAAAGACATTTTCCTCCATCCCGATGATAAAGACAACTGGAAACTCGAGTCCCTTAGCTGCATGCAGGGTCATTAAGGTCACCTCAGATGTCTCCTGACTGCCCGAATCTGTGTCTGCAATCAAAGCCAAGTCATTCAAGAAACGACTTAGTTTGTCCAAACCTGTTTCCTCTTCTTGACCATCAGGATTGTCATCAAAGTTCTTGGTAACAGATAGGAACTCTTCAATATTTTCAATCCGAGCCTTGCTTTCCAAGGTTGCCTGAGCATTAAGAATATCGACATAACCTGTTTTTTCTAGAACCGCCTCAACCAACTCAGTAATCGTTAATTGGTCCAGTTGCTCCCGCAAATCAAGAATCATATTGGCAAAATCCCAGATAGATTGGGCTACCTTCCCCTTGATACCAGACAACATAATATTTGCTGAAGCATCTAGCATAGACATGTCTTGCAGGTTAGCAAAGTCACGGATTTTCTCAACGGTTCCTGGTCCAATTCCACGTTTTGGCTCGTTGATAATGCGCTCAAAACTGATATTGTCACTCAGATTAGCAATGAGGTTGAGGTAGGCGATAATGTCACGGATTTCCTTACGGCTGTAGAACTTGGTCCCTCCAACCATGGTATAAGGAATATTGGACTTGAGCAGGGCTTCCTCAATAGTACGGGATTGCGCATTAGTCCGATAAAGAACTGCAAAATCCTTGTGAAGGAAGTTTTGGCTGCGACCGAGTTCATCGATGGTTTTTGCTACAAAAACAGCCTCGTCTTGTTCGTCATTTGCACGATAGTAAATAATCTGTTCCCCATCAGCATTCTGGGTCCAGAGATTCTTAGGACGACGATTCTTATTGTTTTGAATGACATCATTGGCCGCTTGAAGAATGGTCTTAGTTGAACGGTAATTTTCTTCCAACAAAACAACCTTGGCTTGGGGATAGTCTTTCTCGAAATCCAAGATATTCTGCATATCAGCCCCACGCCAACCGTAGATGGACTGGTCCGCATCCCCAACCACGCAGATGTTTTTAAAGCGTGAAGCTAAGAGTTTGACCAGTTGGTACTGGGCATGGTTGGTATCTTGGTACTCATCAACGTGAATGTACTGGAACTTCTGCTGATAGTAAGTCAAGACGTCAGGATTCTGATCAAAGAGGCGCAGGGTCAACATAATCAAATCATCAAAGTCAACCGATTCTGACTGACGAAGTTCTTTTTGATAGGCTGTGTAACACTGGGCCACAATTTGCGTGTACATATCACCAGCTTGAGCAGCATAAGCCACATCATCTATCAAATCATTCTTGGCATTGGAAATGGTTCCCAAAATGGTTCGTTCATTCCATTTTTTAGGATCCAAGTTTAACTGCTTGAGAATGCGCTTCATAAGGGTACGTTGTTCACCAGGATCTACAATAGTAAAATTACGATTGTAGCCAATGTGATCTGCATCACGACGCAAAATACGAACACACATGGAGTGAAAGGTCGCAATCAGACAGTCCTGAGTTGCTGGATTGAGCCCATAAGCACGCTCCTTCATCTCACGCGCAGCCTTATTGGTAAAGGTAATGGCCAAGATATTCCAAGGATTAACCATTTTTTCATCAATCAAGTAGGCGATTCTGTGAGTTAAAACACGAGTCTTCCCAGAACCAGCCCCCGCCATAATCAATAAGGGACCTTCGGTCGTTTGCACCGCCTCAGCTTGACGGTCATTCATTCCATTCAATAATGCGTTCATTTTCTCTTCCTTACTCTTGAAGTCAATGTTTCTATTATATCAGAAATCAGAGAAAATATCTTTACCTAGACTGGTTGCTTGTAGAAGAAAACTCTCTCATCAGCTGAAGACAAGGCCTCATATCTAGATAAGAAAAAGAGCTTGGATAGCATTTCCAAACTCTTTAAATATCATCTAAATATTAGAACAATCCTAGAACGGTTCCATCGCTTTCAACATCCATGTTGAGAGCTGCTGGTCGTTTTGGAAGTCCTGGCATGGTCATAACATCACCAGTTAGGGCAACGATAAAGCCAGCCCCTAATTTTGGTACCAATTCACGAATGGTAATTTCAAAGTTTTCTGGTGCTCCAAGTGCATTTGGATTGTCAGAAAAACTGTACTGAGTTTTAGCCATACAGATTGGCAATTTGTCCCATCCATTCTGAACAATCTGAGCGATTTGCGTTTGAGCTTTCTTCTCAAAGTTCACTTTGCTACCACGGTAGATTTCAGTGACAATCTTTTCAATCTTTTCTTGGACAGAAAGGTTATTGTCATAAAGACGAGTGTAGTTGGCTGGATTTTCTGAGATTGTCTTGACAAGCGTTTCGGCAAGCGCTACGCCACCTTCTGCACCATCAGCCCAGACACTTGCTAGTTCAACTGGTACATCGATTGAGGCACAAAGTTCCTTCAAAGCTACGATTTCAGCTTCTGTATCAGTTACAAATTCATTGATAGCTACGACTGCTGGAATACCAAACTTACGGATATTTTCAACGTGGCGTTTCAAGTTGGCAAAACCGGCACGAACAGCTTCTACGTTTTCTTCAGTCAGAGCGTCTTTAGCAACTCCACCATTCATCTTGAGGGCACGAAGGGTTGCAACAATGACTACCGCATCTGGAGAAGTTGGCAAGTTTGGTGTCTTGATATCAAGGAATTTCTCAGCGCCAAGGTCTGCACCAAAACCAGCTTCAGTAACAGTATAGTCAGCCAAGCGAAGGGCTGTGCTTGTTGCCAAAACAGAGTTACATCCATGAGCAATGTTGGCAAATGGACCACCGTGTACAAAGGCAGGTGTACCGTAAATTGTCTGAACCAAGTTCGGCTTAATAGCATCCTTCAAGATCAAAGCCAAAGCACCTTCAACCTGCAAATCACCTACAGAAACTGGTGTACGGTCATAGCGATAACCGATAACGATATTAGCCAAACGACGTTTCAAGTCCTCGATGTCCGTCGCTAAGCACAGAATCGCCATGATTTCAGAGGCCACTGTAATATCAAAACCGTCCTCACGTGGAATACCGTTTAGAGGTCCACCAAGTCCAACAGTCACATGACGAAGTGCACGGTCATTCAAGTCCACGACACGTTTCCAAAGGATACGACGTTGGTCAATTCCCAACTCATTCCCTTGGTGCAAGTGATTGTCAATCAAAGCAGAAAGGGCATTGTTGGCAGTTGTAATGGCATGCATATCCCCAGTAAAGTGAAGGTTGATGTCCTCCATTGGCAACACTTGGGCATAACCACCACCGGCTGCACCTCCCTTGATCCCCATGACTGGACCAAGAGACGGTTCGCGAATAGCAATCATGGTTTTCTTACCAATCTTGTTCAAGGCGTCTGCAAGACCAATGGTAATGGTTGATTTCCCTTCACCTGCAGGCGTTGGGTTGATGGCAGTTACCAAGATCAATTTTCCAACCGGATTATTCTCAACCGCACGAATTTTATCAAAGCTTAGCTTAGCCTTGTACTTTCCATACAACTCCAAATCATCGTAAGAAATACCAAGCTTTTCCACAACATCCACGATTGGCTTTAACTCAATACTCTGCGCGATTTCAATATCTGTTTTCATAACAAACTCCTCTAATCTCTAATGTGATAATTCATTATAACACAAAACAAGATTTTTAACACCCTTAAACTCTTAAAACGTTCGTAAATATCAATATTTCAGGGGTTACAATAGCGCTTTTTAAAATTTTATATGCTTTTATAGTTTTAGACTATAGTATTCCTTCGTTTTAACAAAATTTTATCGCTTTCATTTTACTTAACGTTTATTTTTGTGTACAATAGTCCTATGAAAATTTTAGTTACGTCGGGCGGTACCAGTGAAGCTATCGATAGCGTCCGCTCTATCACTAACCATTCAACTGGTCGCTTGGGGAAAACCATCACAGAAACCTTGCTTGCTGCGGGACACGAAGTTTGTTTGATAACGACAAAACGAGCTGTGAAGCCAGAAGCTCATCCCCATTTAACCATTCGAGAAATTAAGAACACCAATGATCTTCTTCTGGAAATGAAGGATTGTGTTCAAAATTATCAGGTCTTGATTCATTCGATGGCTGTGTCCGACTACACTCCTATTTATATGACGGGGTTGGAGGAGGTACAAGCTAGCTCCAATCTAGAAGAATTTTTAAGCAAGCAGAACCATCAGGCTAAGATTTCTTCAACTGATGAGGTTCAGGTTTTATTCCTGAAAAAAACACCTAAAATCATCTCTCTAGTCAAGGAATGGAATCCAGCTATTCATCTGATTGGTTTCAAACTGCTAGTTGATGTCTCTGAGGATTATCTCATAGAAATTGCTAGACAGAGTCTTATCAAGAACCAAGCAGACTTGATCATTGCAAATGACCTTACTCAAATTTCAGCAAATCAGCATCGGGCAATCTTTGTTGAGAAAGAGCATCTTCAAACTGTTCAAACCAAAGAGGAAATTGCAAGTCTCCTCCTTGAAAAAATTCAAGCATACGATTCTTAGAAAGGAAAGCCATGGCAAACATTCTAATCGCAGTGACAGGTTCCATCGCCTCCTATAAAGCAGCTGATCTCGTCAGTTCTTTAAAAAAACAAGGCCATAATGTCACTGTCTTAATGACCGAGGCGGCGAGAGAGTTTATCCAGCCTTTGACACTACAGGTACTCTCACAAAATCCTGTTCACCTTGATGTCATGCAGGAACCCTATCCTGATCAAGTCAATCATATTGAAAGAGGCAAAGAAACCGACCTTTTTATCGTCGTCCCTGCTACCGCTAATACCATTGCCAAACTAGCACATGGTTTTGCGGATAACATGGTTACGAGTATAGCTCTTGCCCTGCCAGACCATGTCAAAAAGTTAGTCGCACCAGCCATGAACACAAAAATGTATGACCATCCGGCAACTCAGGCTAATCTAAAAACATTAGAGACCTATGGTTATCAGATTATCTCTCCAAAGGAATCTCTACTAGCCTGTGGCGATCACGGCAAAGGCGCCCTAGCTGACCTGAATACTATTTTAGAAAGAATAAAGGAAACCCTCGATGAACAAACGCTCTAACATTGCTCCAATTGCTATCTTTTTTGCAGTTATGCTCGTTATCCACTTTTTGAGCTCTCTCCTATTTAATCTTTTCCCATTTCCAATCAAACCAACTATCGTTCATATTCCAGTAATCATTGCTAGTATTATTTACGGCCCACGAGTTGGTGTCACACTTGGTTTCTTGATGGGGCTACTTAGCTTGACGGTTAACACGATTACCATCCTTCCAACCAGCTACCTATTCTCACCTTTTGTACCAAACGGAAACATCTATTCCGCAATGATCGCCATCCTACCTCGCATTTTGATTGGTCTGACTCCTTACCTAGTTTATAAATTATTGAAAAACAGAACGGGTCTCATCATTGCTGGTGCTCTCGGCTCACTTACCAATACCGTCTTTGTCCTTGGGGGAATCTTCTTTCTTTTTGGAAATGTCTTCAATGGAAATATCCAAAAACTCCTGGCAACAGTTATTTCTACAAACTCAATTGCTGAGCTTGTCATCTCTGCAGTTCTAACAGTAGCAATTGTCCCACGTTTACAAACCTTGAAAAAATAAAAACAACTCCACTTTCGTTTTGAAGGTGGAGTTTTAGTTTTCACCAGTAAAGGCTCATCTTCTATTCATAAATGGTTATTTACCAAGGAGTCATTAGTTCAAAATTTTGAAAATATATGAAAATCCGTTGAATCTACCACCTATACTTTTGAAAATTTTCAATAAAATCAAAATAAATTCTTGACATGTCTATCTATTTATTGTACTATACTTGTGTATATACAGTTAAATGGAGGTTCTTATGGATATACGGAAAAAAACGCAGTTTATGACGATGACTGCCCTACTCACAGCAATCGCGATTTTGATTCCAATCATTATGCCTTTTAAAATCGTCATCCCACCCGCTTCTTATACCTTGGGAAGTCATATCGCCATCTTTATCGCCATGTTCCTATCACCTTTGATGGCTGGTTTTGTGATCATCGCTTCTAGTCTTGGCTTCCTGATGGCAGGCTATCCCATGGTTATCGTCCTGCGCGCCTTTTCTCACATCGTTTTTGGTATTTTGGGAGCTTTGTACTTAAAGAAATTCCCTGAAACCTTGGATAAACCAAAGGCATCTTGGATTTTTAACTTTGTTTTGGGTGTTGTTCATGCTATCGCTGAAGTGCTAGCTTGTATCATCTTCTATGCCACTTCAGGGACAAACGTTGAAAATATGTTTTATGTTCTCTTTGTCCTAGTCGGTTTTGGCACAATTGTCCATAGTATGGTAGACTATACATTAGCACTAGCTGTCTATAAAGTGCTTCGAAAACGTCGCTAAAAGGAAAAACTATGACAAAGGATCGCAAACAAGCTCTTCTCAAACTGTTAAAAGAGGCACCAAAAGCTCTCAATGGTCAAACCTTGGCTGAACATTTTCATGTCACGCGCCAAGTCATTGTACAGGATATCGCTATTCTTCGAGCAGATGGGGCTCCTATCCTATCCACCAATCGTGGTTATATCTACAAAGAAAATGATGCCAGCCCCTACGTTCACAAACTCTTTAAAGTGAAACATGAACTGGAAGAAATTGGGCAGGAACTTCTAGCCATTGTAGATAATGGCGGACGCGTTCAAAATATCTTAATCGATCATCCCGTTTATGGCGAAATTGAAACCCATCTCAAACTCACATGTCGCCGAGATGTCCAGCACTTTCTGGAACAAGTCGAGAATTCAGACTTTAGACCCCTTTCTGAATTGACAGATGGCATTCATTATCACCTTGTTGAAGCTGAGACACAACAAGACCTCCACTATATCGAGGAGGCCTTGAATCAGCTAGGTTATTTAGTAAAAGACTAGAAAATTTCTTTCTCCCAGCCGTCTTCTGTACGGCGAGGGTAGAAAAATTCAGACTTGTCCGGAGCTTCCATCATCTCCATCAAAGGCAACATATCATAGGCCAGATCCAAGTTAGGAATCTGGTCTTTTTGCACCCAAGAAACTTCTCCTTCATCTGAAGAGCGAAGGTTACCAGAGAACTCAGTCGCCTTATAACAAAAGACAATGTAGCGCCCACCTGTATCTAATGGCCAATTTTTGATACCGACTAGTTGAGGATTCTGAATCGTCAGGCCAGTTTCTTCGTATATTTCACGAATGACAGACTCGGCAAAGGCCTCGCCATTCTCAACATGACCTCCTGGAAAGGCATATCCGGACCAGCGATTGTTTTCAGGAGAGCGATATTGCATGACTACTCGCTTATTTTCTAGATCTTCGATTAGACAGATGTTTGTTAAAATCGTTAATTGGGAACGGGACATAAATTTACTCACTTTCTAAGTTGTTATATAACTTTTTCAGACTTAATATTAGATTTCATGATGAAGGGATTGATCAGCTCATGATAATAGTATACATCATGAAGCAAGTATCCTCTTGTTATGACAATTTCTTGTCCTCTAACTTCATAATCAATAGTGATTGGAACAGGAGGATTTGGAATAAAGACGAAAACGACAATTACAAATAACCAGATATAAAAACTACAAATTGCACTGCGCACTCCTTCAAGGAAGCGATATTTCCCCTTTAAAAAGTAAATAAAAATATGCGAAATAGAGAGGATAATTGGAACAAAAAGCCCTGTATTCCACGCTATGGGAATAAATTGTAGTCCAACTATCCCAAATAGAAGATCAAGAATTGCAAAGAACCTCAAAAAACGAATATAGAAAGTTAAAATCAGGAGAAAGAGCCAAATATTCCAAATAATCGGAGTAAATGATAAACCAAATGACCATAATATGAAATGAGCGATAACAAATGCTATCAGTAAGGAATATAGGACAGTATAAATAAGCTTGTTAAAAGTACTCGATTTTTTCACTATTTATTTCTCCTTTAAATTCAAACTACTAACTAATGACTAATATCTATCACTTTTAAATTATCTCGTCTATTATTTTAACACAAATTATTACATATAAAATTTTTAGTTAAAATTACTTCCATAATAGAGCATCTTATGGTTTTGAACCTTTAAAGAAACACTACTGCCCGAACGATAACTTTTACCAGTTTTACCAGCATAGTAGTAAGAAACAGAATAAAGGGCATCTGGTAGCTCTGCATTATCTATTCCATTCTTGATAAACTCTGTCAGTCCGCCTTCACTATCAAAATAATCTTTCTCACCCTCTTCTAAAACAATGTCGCGATAGATGATGTATCCTTTAATCATTTCTTTTTCCAAGAATTCATCAATAGGGAGATCATATAAACCTTGAAAAGCTTTCCCTTCCTTACGGTTCTTTTCGATGAGGGCATAATAGTCTTGGATATTTTCAGATTCAGTATCGACACTCCAGTAACTATTCACATATTCTAGATTTGGATTTTCATATTGCTTAAAAAAACTCTCTACCTTCTCTTTGTTAGAAACACTGACAGGATGCTGATTGATTAGTTTATGAGCCATGTCTGAAAATTCTTGTAACATGGTTTTCGTAGTCCCATCATAGGCTAGTTCTTCATCAGTCTTTTGGGGATTGTATTTTGAGGACTTTGGACGATAAAACAAGGCATGATTCACAGTGACTCTACTTCCATCAACCTCTTCACTATAATTGTATTCAATTTTGTATTTTTCAGAAGTCCACTTATCTCTAGAAAACTTCGTAACCTTCATATCTCCTTTAAAACCATACAAATCAAGGGTTCTTCTTACTGCTGTCTCTACTTCCGCTTGATTTGCTTNAGGAAAAATATCATAAGTTGTTGTAAAGATAAGGAAGGCAAAACGTAGAATAAAGAATAAAGGGACAATATTTATAATACAGAAAATTAAAAGTAACTTTCTTTTCATTACTTGCTTCTCCTTATTAATAAAAGATTATAATTTCTTTGAAGCTTTAATTTTTTCTAAACTTAACGATAAGGAATTTTCGAACTTTCTATCTCTATATCAGGATTGGCAAGTTTGAGATAAGGAGCAATATAGTCTGCATCCGTAACCTTTGGACCTAGAATAACTTTTGAGTATTTCAAAGGAGCCAGATTGATGTATACATATAAAGTATATCGCCCATCTTCCCTTGATTCTAAGTGAATATATTTCCTAAAATCATTAATTTGGAACAGGACATAGGACTCTCTTTCTATATTAAATGACTTTTTCGTACTTGATTTTAGATTTCATAATGAAGGGATTTATTCGTTCATGGTAATAATATACTTCATGAAGCAAATATCCTTTTTGAATGACGATTTCTTGTTCCTGAACTTCATAATCAATAGTGATTGGAACAGGAGGATTTGGAGTAAAGGCGAAAACGACAATTACAAATAACCAGATATAGAAACTACAAAAAGCGCTACGGATTCCTTCTAAGAGATAATATCGGTTCTTAAAATAATCACAAATATTATGCGCCATAACCAAAATAACTGGTAAAAAGAGCCCTGTATTAAATACTATAGGAATAATTTGTATTCCAACTATCTCAAAAAGAAGATCAAGAATTACCAAAGGTCTCCAAAAGTGAATAAAAAGAGTAAAAATTAAAAGGAAAAGCCAACTGTCCCAAAGAATGGGGGTGAATGATAAACCAAATATTGAAAGGCAAAATCGATAAGGACAAATGCTAGTAAAATCAGATAGACCATTCTAAAAAAGTTAAATGTTTCATCATGGTATATTCCTCATTTTTTCCATATGATTCTGCAATAGAACGGTTAAGCCAGCAAGGGAGAAAAAGAACAGGTAAGTTGAAATTGGAAACCAGATGTAGCGGTAATCTAAGGATAAGAGGGAAGGCAGAATACCCTTACTGTTTTTCCCACTAACCCCTATAAAAAGATGTACAATTAAACCGATACTATTAAGATAGATAAATAATTCAATAAATCTTTTTAGGGTCACCTTTGTTCTAGACGAGTCTAGAAACAAATAGTCAAATACCCTATAAACTAGACAAAAAAGATTCAGATACAAGGGAAAACTATAATTGATTTCCTTGTAGGGCAATGGAATTGGTAAGATATTAAAAATTTGATTAACACCAAATCCTATCACTAATACCAAACTAAATATAAGACAGAACCCTACTAATTTATGAGAATCTAGCCCCGATGACTTCTTATACTTCGTCTCTTTTACTTTCACAATAACTTCTCTCTATTTAAAAATATATTCTAAAACGTAATCATTTGTTCATTGTGCAATCTGAAAACAAATCACAACTGTCCTTGCATTTAACTCTCTGATTTTGTTGAACTCTTAAATACCATTCTAATTTCAATGATAGGCTTTCCAAGTTCAAGTATTTTTTCTTGGCCATCAACAGTAAAACCCATTTTTTGATAAAAAGCAATGGCTCGCTTATTTTCTTTTAATACCCATAAGAATATTTCAGAGAAATGTTCAAGAGTAGTCAGAGCTTCCGTCATTAACTTCTGAGCAATACCTTTTCCATAATAGTCTTTTAAAACATATAAGGCGATAATTTCACCAGCTTGAATAGTCTCATTACGAAAGTTTCCATAACTGATAAAACCAACTACCTTCATGCCGTCCATCGCAATCAATGTATTTTCTGGATATTTTTTACTAAAGAATTGACATCTTTCTAATGTCATCGTCTCCTGAAATTCTGCAGGTAAAAGGTCATCATAAGCCTCTCTCCACGTTTGCCAGTGAACGAGGGATTTTCCTTCTATCTCTTCAGGAGTTTCCATCTGTTTGATAGTAAGATCCATTTATTTTTATCCTTCCCTATTCCAACGCCTTGACTTCCAACATCATATCACGAATCTGGGCTGCCAATTCAAAGTCAAGCACTTCGACGGCTTCTTGCATTTGTTTTTCGAGTTTCTTGACAAGTTCTTTACGTTCTTGTTTGTTAAGGCTATTGATGTCGACTTCCTTGTCCTCTTCCTTGGCAACTGCCTTGGTCACGGCAATTAGGTCACGGATTTCTTTCTTGATTGTCTGAGGTACAATACCATGTTTTTCATTATAAGCCATCTGGATTTTCCGACGGCGGGCCGTTTCATCGATGGCACGTTGCATAGACTGAGTAACTGTGTCAGCATACATAATCACATGCCCTTCACTGTTACGAGCTGCACGTCCAATGGTCTGGATGAGTCCGCGTTCGTTACGTAGGAAGCCTTCCTTGTCAGCATCGAGAATGGCAACCAAGCTTACCTCAGGAACGTCAATCCCTTCACGGAGGAGATTGATTCCAACCAAGACATCAAAGACTCCCAAGCGCAGGTCACGGATAATCTCCGTCCGTTCTAAGGTCTTGATATCCGAGTGCATGTACTTGACCTTGATACCCATCTCCTTGAAGTAGTCGGTCAAGTCTTCTGCCATTTTCTTAGTCAAAGTGGTAATAAAGGTCCGTTCGTTCTTTTCAATACGGGCATTGATTTCACCCAAAAGGTCATCAATCTGTCCCATAGTCGGACGGACTTCCACCTCTGGATCCAAGAGCCCAGTCGGGCGAATGATTTGCTCAATCACTGTCTCGGTCTGTTCATTTTCATAGTCACCAGGTGTCGCTGAAACGTAAACAATCTGATGTACATGGCTTTCAAATTCTTCACGACGGAGAGGACGATTGTCCAAGGCAGACGGCAAACGGAAACCATAGTTAACCAGCATTTCCTTACGAGAGCGGTCTCCATTGTACATGCCCTTAATCTGCCCCATGGTCATGTGGCTTTCATCAATCATAATTAAGAAATCATCCGGGAAGAAGTCGAGCAGCGTATAAGGAGGCTCTCCTTCGCTACGACCATCCATGTGACGAGAGTAGTTCTCAACACCATTTGTATAGCCCATCTCACGTAACATCTCGATATCATACTCTGTCCGTTGTTTCAAGCGTTGTGCTTCCAGAAGTTTGCCTTCCTTCTCAAAGACAGCCAACTGCTCCTCCAACTCTGCCTGAATCTTGGCAATAGCAACTTCCATGTGATCGTCATTGGTCACAAAGTGAGTCGCTGGGAAAATCGCCAGATGATCTACTTCTCCCAATACCTGACCTGTCAAAGCCTCAACCTCACGGATACGGTCAATCTCATCCCCAAAGAACTCCACTCGAAAAGCGTGTTCATCTCGGGAAGCTGGGAAAATCTCCACCACATCCCCGCGAACGCGAAATCTTCCGCGTTGGAAATCAATGTCATTGCGCTCAAACTGAATATCAACCAAGTCATTCAAGAGTTTATCACGAGAAATCTCAAGACCTGGACGGAGACTAACCACGCTATCAGAGTATTCCTTAGGCGAACCTAAACCATAGATACAAGAGACAGAAGCCACAACGATGACATCATTACGCTCCAGAAGAGCTGAAGTCGCTGAGTGGCGGAGCTTGTCAATCTCGTCATTGACTGAACTGTCCTTCTCAATGTAGGTATCGCTGGAAGGCACGTAGGCCTCTGGCTGGTAATAGTCATAGTAGGATACGAAGTACTCAACAGCATTTTCAGGGAAAAATTCCTTGAATTCTCCGTAAAGTTGCCCTGCAAGCGTCTTGTTATGAGCAATGACCAGAGTTGGTTTATTGACTTTAGAAATGACCTGACTCATGGTATAGGTCTTTCCTGTACCCGTCGCCCCCATCAGAATCTGAGCCTTCTCTCCACCCTCGATATTATCGACCAACTGCTCAATCGCTTGTGGTTGATCTCCTGAAGGTTCATATTTTGATACTAGTTTAAATTGATTGTCTGTAATTCGATTTATCATGATTGCCTCGTCTGCATTTTTCTATTCTTCTATTTTACCATAAATTCCACTAGATTCTTTATCTATTGATTAAGCAAACTTACAAATCGATGTTATATCTTCTGACATAAAAGTCTTTAAAATTTGCCTTCTGAAATATTTTCTGTTATAATGGGAAAATATTCGGAAAGGAGACTAAAAATGAAGAAAAAAATCCTAGCATTTTTGCTAATTTTATTTCCCATTTTCTCACTAGGAGTAGTAAAAGCTGACACAGTTAAATCTAAGTATGTTATTGCCAGTGATTCATCTTTTGCTCCCTTCGTATTTCAAGATTCAAGCAACGAGTACACTGGTATTGATATGGATCTTATCAAGGCCATTGCCAAAGATCAAGGTTTTGAAATTGAGATTACCAATCCAGGATTTGATGCAGCCATTAGCGCCGTTCAGGCTGGACAAGCAGATGGTATTATCGCAGGAATGTCAGTTACGGACGCTCGTAAAGCAACGTTTGACTTCTCAGACTCCTACTACACTGCTAATACCATTCTTGGTGTCAAAGAATCCAGTACCATTGCTTCTTATGAAGACCTCAAGGATAAGACGGTTGGTGTGAAAAACGGAACGGCTTCTCAAACATTCCTTACTGAAAATCAAAGCAAATACGGCTACAAAATTAAAACCTTTTCAGATGGCTCATCTATGTATGACAGTCTAAACACTGGAGCTATCGATGCCGTGATGGATGATGAGCCTGTTCTCAAATATTCTATCAGCCAAGGGCAAAAATTGAAAACGCCAATCGCTGGAACTCCAATCGGTGAAACAGCCTTTGCCGTAAAAAAAGGAACCAATCCTGAATTGATCCAGATGTTCAATAAGGGGCTTGCCAACCTAAAAGCAAACGGTGAATTTCAAAAAATTCTCGACAAGTATCTAGCCAGCGAAGCATCAACTACTTCTACAAATACAGTTGACGAAACCACTATCTGGGGTTTGCTTCAAAATAACTACAAGCAACTCCTTAGCGGGCTTGGAATCACTCTTGCATTAGCACTTATTTCATTTGCAATCGCCATTGTAATTGGAATTATCTTTGGTATGTTCAGCGTTAGCCCATACAAATCTCTTCGTCTTATCTCTGAGATTTTCGTTGACGTTATCCGTGGTATTCCGTTGATGATTCTTGCTGCCTTCATTTTCTGGGGAATTCCAAACTTCATCGAGTCTATCACAGGCCAACAAAGTCCAATCAATGACTTTGTAGCTGGTACCATTGCCCTCTCACTCAATGCTGCTGCTTATATCGCTGAAATTGTTCGTGGCGGGATTCAAGCTGTTCCAGTTGGGCAAATGGAAGCCAGTCGCAGTCTTGGTATCTCTTATGGAAAAACCATGCGTAAGATTATCTTGCCACAAGCAACTAAATTGATGTTGCCAAACTTTGTTAACCAGTTCGTTATCGCTCTTAAAGATACAACCATCGTATCTGCTATCGGTTTGGTTGAACTTTTCCAAACTGGTAAGATTATCATCGCCCGTAACTACCAAAGTTTCAAGATGTATGCAATCCTTGCTATCTTCTATCTTGTAATTATCACGCTTTTGACTAGACTAGCGAAACGCTTAGAAAAGAGGATTCGTTAATGGCAAAACTAAAAATTGATGTCAATGATTTGCATAAGTATTATGGAAAAAATGAAGTTTTAAAAGGGATTACAACTAAATTCTATGAAGGAGATGTTGTCTGTATCATCGGTCCTTCGGGTTCTGGTAAATCCACTTTCCTTCGCAGTCTTAACCTTCTTGAGGAGGTAACGAGTGGCCACATCACAGTGAATGGTTATGATTTGACTGAAAAATCAACCAATGTCGACCATGTTCGTGAGAACGTAGGAATGGTCTTCCAACACTTCAACCTCTTCCCTCACATGTCCGTCCTAGAAAATATCACTTTTGCACCTATTGAACACAAACGGATGACCAAAGAAGAAGCTGAAAAATTGGGAATGGAGTTGCTGGAGAAAGTCGGTCTTGCAGACAAGGCTAATGCCAACCCAGATAGCCTTTCAGGTGGTCAGAAACAACGTGTAGCCATCGCTCGTGGACTTGCCATGAATCCTGATATCATGCTCTTTGATGAGCCAACTTCCGCCCTCGACCCCGAGATGGTTGGAGATGTATTGAACGCTATGAAGGAATTGGCCGAGCAAGGTATGACCATGATCATCGTAACCCATGAGATGGGATTTGCTCGTCAGGTGGCCAACCGTGTTATCTTTACTGCAGATGGTGAATTCCTAGAAGATGGGACACCAGATCAAATCTTTGATTACCCGCAACACCCTCGTCTAAAAGAATTTTTGGACAAGGTCTTAAACGTATAAAACGAAAGTGTAAGGTTCTCCTTACACTTTTTTAATTGCGTATTGGATTTTTTGATTTTTTTGAAAATTATGATAAAATAAAAGCTATGACAATGAGAAAATCTCATCCCTAGTCCAACTAGGAAAAAATATAGAAATTAGGTAGCTAGATGTCATCAAAGGTTATTGTTACAATTTTCGGTGCGAGTGGAGACTTAGCTAAACGCAAACTCTACCCTTCCCTTTTCAGACTCTATAAATCAGGCAATCTTTCTGAGCATTTTGCAGTTATCGGAACAGCCCGTAGACCTTGGAGTAAGGAATATTTTGAATCTGTAGTTGTCGAGTCCATCCTTGATTTGGCAGATAGTACCGAGCAAGCCCAAGAATTTGCTAGCCACTTCTACTATCAAAGCCATGATGTGAATGATACGGAACATTACATTGCTTTACGTCAATTACAAGCTGAGCTTGATGAGAAATACCAAGCGGACCACAACAAGCTCTTCTTCTTGTCTATGGCGCCTCAGTTCTTTGGGACCATTGCCAAGCACCTCAAATCTGAAAACATTGTAGATGGCAAAGGTTTTGAGCGCTTGATCGTTGAGAAACCATTTGGTACAGACTACGAAACAGCCAGCAAACTCAATGAAGATCTCCTTGCGGCCTTTGATGAGGAGCAAATCTACCGTATTGACCATTACCTAGGTAAAGAGATGATCCAGAGTATCTTTGCTGTTCGTTTTGCCAACATGATCTTTGAGAATGTTTGGAACCGTGAACATATCGATAATGTTCAAATTACCTTTGCTGAGCGCTTAGGAGTTGAGGAACGTGGTGGCTACTATGATGAATCTGGCGCCCTTCGTGATATGGTGCAAAACCATACTCTCCAACTCCTCTCTCTTCTAGCCATGGACAAACCAGCTAGCTTTACAAAAGATGAAATTCGCGCTGAAAAAATTAAGGTCTTTAAAAACCTCTATCATCCAACTGAGGAAGAATTGAAAGAACAGTTTATCCGTGGTCAGTACCGCTCTGGTAAAATCGATGGCATGAAATACATTTCCTATCGTAGCGAGCCAAACGTCGATCCTGAATCTACAACAGAAACCTTTGCATCTGGCGCCTTCTTTGTAGACAGCGATCGCTTCCGTGGTGTACCTTTCTTCTTCCGTACAGGGAAACGCCTGACCGAAAAAGGGACTCATGTCAATATCGTCTTTAAGCAAATGGAGTCTATCTTTGGAGAACCACTTGCTCCAAACATTTTGACAATCTATATCCAACCAACTGAAGGATTCTCTCTCAGCCTCAATGGGAAACAAGTCGGAGAAGAATTCAACCTGGCACCAAGCTCTCTGGATTACCGTACAGATGCTACTGCTACTGGGGCCTCACCAGATCCGTACGAGAAATTAATCTACGATGTCTTGAACAACAACTCTACCAACTTTAGCCACTGGGATGAGGTAAGTGCTTCTTGGAAATTGATTGACCGTATCGAAGAGCTCTGGGCAGAAAACAGTGCTCCGCTTTATGATTATAAAGCTGGAAGCATGGGACCACAAGCGAGCTTTGACTTACTTGAGAAGTATGGAGCCAAATGGACTTGGCAACCAGATATCGCCTATCGTGAAGGTGGCCGTTTAGAATAGCAAAAATATCCTGCAAGATTGACTTGCAGGATATTTATTTTGTATTAAATCAAGCCCTCTAAGAGACCCTTCATAAAGTTTTCTGAGTTAAATTCCCCTATATCATCGATTTTTTCACCAAAACCAATCAATTTTACAGGGATGTTGAGTTCTTCACGGATAGCCAGAACAACACCACCTCGGGCAGTTCCGTCAATTTTTGTCAATACAATACCAGTAACAGGAGTAATTTTCGAGAATTCTTTAGCTTGAACCAAGGCATTCTGTCCAGTTGACGCATCGAGTGCCAAGAAAGTTTCATGGGGTGCTTCAGGAACGACACGCTTGATAATACGACCAATCTTTTCCAACTCGGCCATAAGATTGTCCTTGTTTTGCAGACGACCTGCTGTATCAATCATGAGAATATCAATCCCTTCTGCTACGGCGCGTTCCATGCCATCAAAGACCACACTTGCTGGATCAGCCTTTTCAGGCCCCGTCACAACAGGAACATCCACACGTCGGCCCCATTCAGCTAGCTGGGCCACAGCACCCGCACGGAAGGTATCTGCCGCAACCAGCATGACTTTCTTGCCAGCTTGTTTGTAGCGATGAGCTAGTTTCCCGATAGAAGTTGTTTTCCCAACACCATTAACACCAACAAAGAGCATGACTGTTAACCCATCTTGGAAGTGGATTTGTTCATCGTAGTTGCCATCCTTTTCGTAGAGTTCAGCCAATTTCTCGATAATGACACGACGAAGTGCATCAGGCTTCTTAGCGTTTTCAAGTTTAGCTTCATAACGTAGTTCTTCTGTTAAGTTTGAAGCGACTTGAACACCGACGTCGCTCATGATGAGCAGTTCTTCCAATTCTTCGAAGAATTCTTCATCGACAGAACGGAAGTTGGCAAAGAAGGCATTCAAGCGAGCTCCGAATCCTGTACGCGTTTTCTTGAGACTACGGTCATATTTTTCCTGAACGGTTTCTTCAACCTGAGGAAGTTCTTCTTCTACTACTTCAGAAGCTAGCTCTTCTTCTAGAATTTCTTCCGGCTCTTGGAATTGTTCCAATTCATCAGATTCTAGCTCAAGATCTTCTTGAGCAGTTTCCTCGACTAATTCTGGTTCAATAACTTCTTCTGTCGAGATCTGTGGAATTTCTTCTTGAGCAGGTGTTTCTTCCACTTTTTCTCTTGTTGTCTCTTCCTGAGAAGTTTCTTCGACTGCCGTTTGGTTTTCTTCAACCTCTTCTGACAAATCAATATTCTCCAGAGCTTCTTTTACAATATCTTCGATTTTCGGTTCTTCTTTTTTCCCGAATAAACGGTCAAATAATCCCATCTTCTAATTCTCCTTTAGCACGTATTCTTCGATAGTCCAGGCAACGGCTTCCTCGTCGTTGGTCATGGGGGTAATCACATTGGCAACTGCCTTAACCGCTGGAACTGCATTTTGCATGGCAACTCCCAGACCTGCCCATTCAATCATGGAAAGGTCATTGGCCTCGTCCCCACAAGCCATGACTTGACTTTGGTCGATTCCTAAGTGTTTAATTAATTTCGCTAAACCTGTTGCCTTGTGGACATTTTTCGGTGACCATTCCAATAAGAGTTCACGCGATTTGAAGATCTCATATTGGTCAAACAATTCAGAAGAAATCTGTTGAATCGCTGTATCCAAAGGTTCTTGGGCAAAGGCAGTCACACATTTGTTATACGTCATCTGACTAGATAGATCCTCAAAAGCGACAGGTACGAAAGTCAAGGCTGGGTTGAACTTAGCATAGAGACTTTCTTGATCCGACTGGATTTGATAAACTGTTCCTTCTGAAATGGCATCTAACGGAAGTCCGAGTTTTTCAGTTTCCTCGTATAATCGTGAAACATCATCGATTGAAAAGACTGTTTTATCGAGAATCTCTCCCGTATTTTTCTGAACTAGGCCACCATTAAAGGTGATAGTGTACTCGTCCTCCTGACCGTCAGTCCCTAGCTCATGGAGAAAGAAATCCATAGCCTTTAAAGGACGACCCGTTGTCAGTACGACCTTGATGCCACGATCACGCGCAGCCTTGAGGACCGCCTTGGTACGATCTGTTAGCTTTTTATCCGTTGTCAGCAAAGTACCGTCCAAATCCAGTGCAATCAATTTAATATCTGCCATTACAAACCCTCCATATAAGCCATCACTGACTGGTCCTTATGGTGACCAATCACTGCTTCTGCTGATTCTAAAATCTCTGGTCGCGCATTTTCTGGAGCGATTGGGTGCCCCACTACCTGCATCATGTGAAGGTCATTGAGATTATCGCCAAACGCCATAACCTGATCCATGGTCAGACCAAGTTTTTTTGCCAGCTCAACAATAGCCACACCCTTATCAACATAGTCCAAGACAATATCGATGGATTCAAAACCTGTTGTCATGGCATTGACACCAGAAACGTTTTCGTTGACCCAGTCCTCTCCAACTTCTATCGTATCTTCTGTGAAGTTCGTGGTGAATTTAAAAATCTCATCCTTGATATCTTCCAAACTCGCTACGTTTTGAATGTTTTCATTGTAGTGACGGCTAAACATGAGATAGGTCTCATCCACTGTATCCAATACATAACAAGCTTCTTTCCCAGTCAAGAGCATCTTTCTTTCATCAAAATAAGGCGATTTCTTTAAAGCTTCAAAAGTGCTCAAGTAAAAGTCCCGTGACATAGTAGCCTCGTACATATCCTCTCCATGAAACTCAACATAGCTCCCATTTTCAGCTATAAAAATCACTTCATCACGTACATCCGCAAACAGCTTTTTCAGCGACAAGATACCGCGACCTGAAGCCACAGCAAAATAAATCCCCTTTTCCTTATAGGAAACGAGCAAGTTTTTGAGGCGTTCCATATCAAACTGACCCTCTCCGTCTAGAAAGGTTCCGTCCATATCGGTTGCTACAAGTTTAATCATAAAATCCTTCATACTCCAATTGATAAATCTACCTTCTATTATACCATAGATAAGCTGAAAAAGGACGAGTACAGAAGGATCAGCTGCTGGATAGCTGTTCTTTTTCAGTAAATGAAATAGAAAAGAATGTTTTTACTTTAACCCAATAGGCCAATAAATATTCGCAACACTATCAGGAAGTAACAAAAAACTGATCAGCCATCTAACTTAAGCTCTATACTATCTGTGGTTGAAACACGAAAAATTCTCCTACTAAGGGAGTTTTTCTTGATAATTCTTACAAAAGGAAGTAGCTATACTACAACTTTTATTCATATTATATGTTGTGTTTTCTAAAAATTTCAACTATTCCTACCAAACAAAAAGCGAACAAATTCTCAGGCTTCCTAGCAGACATGAATTTGCTCGCTTTTTGGTGCCTTGGAGACAGACAAAGACACACAGACAATATTTTATAGGTAATCTAGAACTTAAAAACCATCCAAACCCACATAATTTAAAATGGAAGACAGTGTCTCAATTCCTTATAGGTAAGGTATTACGAAGTAACTATAACTGTAGTAAACAACATTCCTAAGTTTGAAACGTCTCAATTCCTTATAGGTAAGGTATAACATACATTAGTCAATTTTATGATATGTCAAATACAAATATTGAAAAAGTCTCAATTCCTTATAGGTAAGGTATTACGGTAATAAAAATGTTGTTACAAGAAGCTCTTTTCAATAAAGACAGTGTCTCAATTCCTTATAGGTAAGGTATAACAACAGCATTTTCGCTGTTTCTAGATTGATTGTATCAAAAAATAGGGCTTTTTTCAAGATTTCAATGAAAAAAGTCGGTCGATCTTTTTTGTCCTAACGCTTATAAACAGCTTGGTTGACAGCTTTTGAAAAGGAGACAAAATATCGAAAAGATTGACCGACTTTTTGAAAGATAAAATCAGAAAAATCGCATGGAGAGAACACTTCATGCGATTGATTGACTGACTATGACATCACTTTAATCCCTAAAGAATAAAGTCATTGGATTCTATCATACCGATTTGGATCTTCTTGGCGTATTTTGCGGATTCCAACTGATAAATCTGTACAGAATCTGTCTGAGGTTCTATAATATTGGCTAATTCTTTTTGTAAAGCGCTCAGCTTGGCTGGAGTAATATGCCCTTCAAAGACCGACTTTTGCACATGAACCAAGTATTTTCGGCAAGTTTTCAAAACATTAGCCACGCGCTTGCGATGTACATCGTATGTCAAGATAATATACATTTATTTTCTCTTTTTGAAATAGAAGTAAGCAATTGTCAAAAGAGAAATGAGCAAAGTAAGCCAAGATGAATAGGCCAGACTCAGATTACATATTGTAAAACAATTATCCTGCAGTTCTTTGATATTCGGAATAACTGCTAAAGCAAGACTTAAAACAGTCAGCACTAATACTCTGTCATTCAATTTATTACTTGCTTCTGTCTGGCTGATAGCATGCAGTTCACTGATTTGACTGTCTAGGAGATTGATATGCTTCTCGATATAGAGTGAGGTTTGTAGCAATTCACAGACTTCCACCGCCTGCTCCTGCGGGCACAGCTCTGGAAGCAGGTATTGATTTTTAAAGGTCGTGTAAGCCTTCTGCAACTTCAGTTTATCAGAAACTCTGGCATTGACCCTATCTCCCGCATCCTTGGAATACTTCAAAATACCAATCCTCTGACTGAGCGTGATCAAAGCCAAGTCCAGATATTCCGACAAAAAGTAGCCTTTGAGGAAAAACTCTGGAAAATCAGAGCCACTCATAAAAATCATGGAATGCTGGCTGGCCATATAAAGGCTTCCCTCAGCTGACCACCTCGTATAGAGAAGCTTCTCTAGCTCTGCCTTCAGCATATCCCGACTCAGACATGTTGAATCTCCCTTATCAACGTATAAAATACTATAAAGAAGCTTCATCTCTTCTAAACTTTGCTCCGAAGCATCAAAATTCGCCCAATTCGCCGTTTTATAAATCAAATCCTTTACATCAGGAACCATCATGTAGCTAACCACATACATTCGGTCATCAATGATGATTTCCAAATGAGGCTTAGACTCAAACTGCGAGATATCCTCTGGGAATACCGCTTCCTCAGGCAAGCCAAAGAAATCCTGTAAGATTTCTTTCGGAGCCGACATGATCCCATAGGACAAAAGCAAGTCGGATTCCCGTGGTTTCTCCTTAATTTTTTCACTCTTAATCAGCTCAATATTATTAGGTGAGACTGAATAACTCCGAAGAGCAGGCAAAAAAGGAGCATAGAGATGACGACCATACTGGTTGATGTTTTTAATATCTTCCAATTCATCATAGTAACGATTTTCCATTGAAAAAATCAGGAAACCTGCTTTTAAATTTGGAAAATAACGAAGCATGATATAGTCAAGCGTCAGATCATAACATTCAAGTTTGTTGATTTGATTATAATAAGAAATCCGATACACATCACCTTTTTCTAAGCCAGTATAAGCATAGTTTGTGACCAGCTCAGGATTGCGGAAAATCAGCTCCTCTGCTTCTTTATTGAAATATCGCCGATAAGCGTACTTTAACCGCTCGCTTTTTTCAGCATCTTCTAAGTTTAGATAGGGAAGCTCATTAGCATCTTGGCTGAGTTTCTTCCACTTGGAAGACTTCGGAAAAGACTCCAGTTCCTTGGCCGCAAAGGGTAAGACAAAGATATGGTGACTATATACAGATTGACTCTCAGACATAAACAACCTCCGATTCAAATATCTCCTCATGAAAACACTTCCAATATACCACAAAAAACTTGCTCCCGCAAGTTTTTTCAGTTGAAGCAACCAATTCCTTATAGGTAAGGTATAACAAATTCAAACTAGAAACACAATATTTAATATTTAATCCCTCTATAGTTAAACATTCGTCTCAATTCCTTATAGGTAAGGTATAACATGTGCTGGCCGACCATGGATTTATATGTCCATCTGGTTTGTCTCAATTCCTTATAGGTAAGGTATAACAAAAAGCTCATCGCATTGCAAATAAAATGAACCAAGGCAAAGAGGTCTCAATTCCTTATAGGTAAGGTAAGGTAGAACTTAAAATGGATATAGTAATTTACGGTCAGCCGGGTTGTCAACAATGCAAGTCTCAATTCCTTATAGGTAAGGTAGAACTTCCAAAAGAAGATTTTCAGGTCATCGACTATAAGGTCGATGGTGAGTCTCAATTCCTTATAGGCAAGGTAGAACAAGAAGCAGGATTGTCACCGAAAGGTGAGTTCTATATGTGGGTTCTGAAGTCTCAATTCCTTATAGGTAAGGTAGAACTTTTCTCATTCGACGCAGAGACTAACGGACTCTGGGGACAAGCGTCTCAATTCCTTATAGGTAAGGTATAACGTCCAACTTATAGTGTTCAAGTCACTCACTGGGACACTTCAGATCGTCGCCCAAAGATAATGTCTCAATTCCTTATAGGTAAGGTATAACAATTTGCTTCATCATATCCTAACGTGGGAGATAGAGTCTCAATTCCTTATAGGTAAGGTAGAACGATTCACGTCAGGTTGAGAAGCCACATTACCTAGACCCACATTGTCTCAATTCCTTATAGGTAAGGTATAACCAAAGAGCTGCTGGGAGAAATTAAAAAGTCTCATAGGAGACAGTCAAATCTCAATTCCTTATAGGTAAGGTATAACAGAATCACGAATTGAGGTTCTGGCTTTTGTTGTAGGAAGCAACGTCTCAATTCCTTATAGGTAAGGTATAACAACAGTATTTTCGCTGTTTCTAGATTGATTGTATCAAAAAATAGGGCTTTTTTCAAGATTTCGATGAAAAAAGTCGGTCGATCTTTTTGTACCCATCGCTCATAAAACGCTTGGTTGACAGCTTTTTAAAAATATACAAAATATCGAAAAGATCGACCGACTTTTTAATAGTATTTGTAGGGTTTAAAGCGTTTCAAGTCCCCATCTTGCTGCAATATTCTCTTAAACTGCCGTATGTCGTGCTGGATGAGCTGGGCATAGGTATAGGTCGAGCCTCCCATGACTAGCCTCGTCTGTAGCTTTTCCTCAAAACTTCGCAAGACGATATACTTCCCTTCACGATTCAGATAAACCGATCCGTCTTCCCTTTCTTCAAAATGATCTGTAGTATTAATTTGATGTTTATTGATCAAGCTCAAAATCACTCGATCCACGATAACTGGCTTCATATAATCCGCAAAATCCAGATGCAAACTATAAGGACGATTATTTGAAGCATGCAGCACTCCGATTTTAGGATCTAGTCTAGCCTGCCAGATCAAGCGCAGAACACGACTATACAAAATCGTATTGCAAAAGCTAATCAAAGCATTTAGTGGATCTCAAGGTGGCCGCTTGGTTCGCTTAACAAAAGAAAAACCACTTTGATTCAAAATCTCATTAAACATAGGATAGTATATCTGCTTGACCCGTGCCTCTAAAAGCATCAAATCATCGACCGACTTTTTGCGATGAACTTCCTTAATCGCCATCGTCAAGTCTTTCTCAATCGCTAAAAGAAGCTTATTGGACTTATATCTTTTAAGATAATAGCGACAGTTTGCCCGCAAATTATGAAAATGCGATAATTCAAACTGCTTGGACAACAGCAAACGCTTCTCCTCGTCCAGATACACTTGGCACTGCTTCAATAAAAGCGGAGCTGGACTCTTCATGGTCTCAGGAATAACGAAAACATCTCACTCACCAAGCAGTCTTTGGATGATACGACTTGATAGTCTGACATCATCTAGCGCATTATGTAGTCTTCCTTCGAAATGCGAAACTAAATCCAGTCGGTTTCCAATGGGTTCAAATCCTCTTGCGTACAAAAGACTGGCAACATCAATAATAGGGAAAGGAGCCAAAAATGCTCTATTTTTCCTATCCTTTTCTACTATCTTATGGAAAAGCCGACTCTCTACAGGAAAGGGTACATCTGCAAAGCAACGCGCGGAAATCCTATAAGTACACCAGAGCTGCCAGACCTCTTCCAAAAGTTCCTCTTCTGTAGCAAAGGCTTGGTAAGCTCCGATGTAGGGAATGACATGTTCCAACACCCAGGCTTCTTTTGTCTCCGCGATCTGCTTAGGTATACCACCGTAGAAAGAAGCTACTTCCGTTCCATCTAACTTTGTGACCAAAACAGCCATGGTCAGCAGAGGTCCATAAAGTCCATCCACCTCAGCATCTACAATAAAACGATACTCCATTTAATATCTCCATTTCTGAGAAAAAGACCAAAGCTTATCAGAAATAGTCTCCGATTTTTGATCAAGATTATCAAAAAAGTTTTCCCATTCCCTCAGCAATTCTTCCGTTTCCGAAAAATCAACATCGTTTTTGCCAGTATAGCCCTTCATCATTTTTTCCAATTGATGAAGGGTAGTTTTTAATTTTTCGTAAGTATTAGATTTTTTCCCTTGCAACTTCTCGCAGCTAATTTTAGCTGCATAGATTGGGATGGAGCGTAGTTCCAGCGTGAAACTATCTTGGTTTCTCATACATACTTTAATAGCCTTGTCATAGCAATTCAGGCTGTCTTCCATTTTTCCCTCAAAACGATAATAATTAGCAAAATTCCAATATACTATCTCCATAGGATGATGAAAAATTTTCTCCGTAGTGACTAACTTTGTTAACTTATTTCGCTTGTGAAATGAAAAGAACTCTTGATAGATTGGATGTTTGACAAAGGCAGTATAAAGTAGTTTAGCAAATTCTATATCCTGCTGATAAGCCTCAGTCATGATTAAAGAGTAATACATGGCATAGAACTGTTGACTAATGGTTGTCTCTTGTCGCTCAACCCTATCCCAAAAATCTTGAATCACAACCTCATCTATCTCACTATCCATCCTATGATCATAGTCAATCGCTAAAATCAACCAATGAAGCGCAGCTTTAGCATCCTTTCTCAGAAGTTCAATTCTACTACGATATTGCCGATGGCGTTCCAATTCTCCTGGGAAACTCGGATACTGTTGCAAGCCCTCATCAGATAAACGGATAATAGTCTCTAATTTAAAATCTTCCTGCTGGGTTTGAAACAAGAGACTATAGATTTCCATACAGAGAACATCCCCATAGTATTCGGACTTCAAGGATTGAAAATAATTTGAAATTGAATCATAAGCTAACAATAAATCTAGCAGCTCTTTAAAAATAACTCGGAGATCTGCCATTAAGTGAGAAGCTTTTTTATACTGACCACTGTCAATATAAAATACAGCGAGTTTTTCCTTGATTCGATAGAGACTAAAAAGATTTTCTAAGCTATTTTCAGAAATCTTTACCAATTCCAAACTTTGAGAAATGACTTGACCTGCTTGACAAGAACGGCCAGAACGCAGGTAGACATCGCTTAGTTGCAGGAATACTTCAAAGGTAAACAACTCATATGGATACCTTTTATCTCTTAAAAGTGGCAGTAGTTGATCACAAATCTCTGTAAATATCTCAATAGATTTCTCATAATCATCCTGTCTCGCTGTATAAGCTAAAATCTCCGAAGCAAACTGTTTTAATTGCGACTTCAGTACTCTATAACTCAAATACTTCATTCGGTCGACAATCAGATGTAAATATGTTCCCTTGGTCTTTATAGTTTGGGAGGTATAGTATTCCATCAGAGCTTCTGATACATCGTTTTGAGCAAGCAAAAATCGGATGCGACTGTCTGAAGACAGTGTTGACAGAGAAAATACATAAGAATCCTCAAATAAATTGCGCAAGACTGCTCTCTGATCTCGAAAAACTGGAAGGTCTCGCAAATACATCCGCCGAATATTCGAAGCAAAATCCGCCAAAATTAACTTTTGTGATTCCGTCGCTTTTTTCAACTGAAATTGAACATCTGTCCCAGAACGATAGCTGACTTCACTTGTTTTTAAACTCGTTGTAAAGGAACGCTTATATTCAGACTCCTGAATATGGACACGCTCCTCTATACCTTTTCGAGCTACACGACTGGCAATGATAATATTCAATCTAATATCACCATATTTTGCCTCTAATAGCTGCGTGAGTTGCACGAGACCCTCGGATAAGATTTGTAAATACAGTTGTCTATTGTCTCCATTTCCCTGCCACTCAATATTTTCAAAAAAGATATAACGCGCATCCGTCTGATTTTTAAATTCAATCAATTTAGGAATAACATATTGCTTTTTCTGATTTGGGGTCATATTCATCGCATGATTTAATGAGTCATCATTAAGAATGCTAGAAAAGTTAAAGTTTTTAATAGCAGCCTTTTCAACTAGCACACCACCGAGAAAAGAGTAAATTTCCTCTCTTTGAGACTCAGAATCTGCAAATTTTCCACTTTCATCCAGCCACAACTCAAATTGTTTCATAAAAGCTTCCTCTGCTACTCTAACTGTCCGAAACCAACATTCGTTTTGGCGCCAATGCCTACATCAGTCAAGATGCTTTTAAATAACTCTATTTTTTCTTTAACCGTAACCTTAACTCCGTCTGAAAGCTGACAATCTTTCAGATAAAAGCCAAACTCAAAAGAGATCCCAGGCTTAACTTTCAGACAGTTGATTGGAATAGGATTCTTGATAATGTCACTATGAGGCGTAATGAATTCCAACGCTAGGCACTGTTGCTTCGTTTTATTTTTAGAAGTTGGATAAGCATCTAAAAAGACATCATTATCTTCAAAAATATCATCTTTCAAGCCATAGATTTCTTCATCAGAAAGTTCTGGTTTAAGAAGTGACTGAATATACTTCATCTTTTGTTGATTAATATCATCTTTGGTATCTTCTTTCCTAGGAAAGACGCTTTTCAGTATCCCTTTGACAGAGGAGCCAGGTATATAGGGCAGTCCCGTTACATAATCAAAAGAAAAGCCAGAATAAATAGAACCCTTTGATTTCAAATCATGGGGATTGCCCGTTCCTATCATGAGACCAGGATAAATAGTTTCCAAAGAAAAGGTTTTGACACTTGCTACACCTTTTGAAGCATTCTTCAAATGCTCCAGAGGTGATAGAGAAAGGTCAAATTTAAAATCCTGCAAAGCCATATTTCTATCACGAAATTGCTCCTCACTAGATTTTTTTTGCCTACCCAGTTCATAAACTAAACCTGATGCTCCTTTCCTCTCCTCTAATCCTTTAAAATATTCATGATAGTAGATATAAGACATGTTTTTTGAACTAAACATCATCCTTACCCTCCATTTTTCTCATCTTCCTTGACTTTTTGATCTTTTGACTCAATTTCAAACAAGTTTAACCCTAGTTTGATTGCGATTGCTGCATGCAATACATCCTCTTTAATAGCGAAACTCTCATTATCATTTTTGAACGATGTAACATACTCAAACAAGGTGGTTTCTTTAATGGCTGTGTTTTCTTTCTTCAATACCTCCAAAATCATAACAGGTAGCTTGGTACGATCTTCTTTGGCATTTTTTGATGCAGCCGAATAGTAGGCAACTGCTGCAGGGAGACTTCCCATAGTAACCGCCGCTCCAAAAGAAGCGATATATCCTCGAAACTCATTTGGAATTGGCTCCGAAAGCTCTTTTTTAATCACCTCAACAGCAATAGGAAGCAACCGATTAATTCTGTTCTTATCCATTGTTTGCTCCTTCTTCATTTCCTGAAATTACTTTAATAACCTTGCAAAGTCCATAACCTACGGAAGCATTTGCGCCAAACTGGATGATTTTATCTCTCACCGAATCTTTAAAATTTTCTAGAAGATTTTCTGGCTCACTGGTTGAATCCACCACTGCAAAATAGAAAATCGACTTATGGGGCACAACTTCCTCATACCACAAATTAGTTTGTTCTCCGACCTTATTCCGAGCAATTACTGGTAAACCATACTTTTCGTAGCAAGAATTATCTTCGTCCAGAGTTATCTTCTCATCTCCGCCCTTTATATCTGCTATTGAAACATCTTCTAATTGAAAATTTTTAAGCATTTTCTTGAAATCGTCACAAGCTGTTTTCGGAGCATGTATTGAATAAGGCTTATCCCCACCACTTATCGAACGAATTGGCAGGGCTAGTAGATTCGCGCTAAGAAATTTTAATGCGCCTGAAGTAGTAATCTTACTACTTTCCGAACCGAATATTTCATTAATCTTCGATAAGTCGCTTTCTTCAAAGAAGGCTCTCAGAGCACCTTTGACACCTGAAGAGTTGATCGTCGGAAATCCCGTCACAACATCTCGCTCCACTTCGTTATCAATAATGTTAAAATTAACATCTCCATTTCCTACATGCAAATTTGTTAAACATTCAATGACAAAAATTTTTGCTTTCATTTTTTACACCTTACTTCCTTCAATTTTGCAAATAACATTATAGCCTGCTGCTTCTATGCCAGATTTTAACGGAATTTTATCATCACCATAAAAGACACTGCCCGCCTTGTATAGAAGGTGATGGCCTTGCAGACTGAGACCTTTCAGACGATTTTCCTTAAGGTCTGTATGAAGCTGACGAACTAGTTTTTCCTCTAAGATCGCAAAGCCTGTCACATCATTTAAGAGGCACACATCTGAGAGGCAGTAATGCCAGGTTTGCCCTTTTGGAGTATGTTTCTGGAAATGCTTTGTGATTTCACTTTCTAAATTATTTTCATTATTTTCAGATTTCTGAACAGAAACCTTGAAAAGAGAACCCTTCTGGCCCATTGAGACAAGGCCGCCCGTCAACTGAACACCCTCTTTCACCGTCACATAAACTGCAAATTCGTAGCCTTTCTGCAGCTGATGTACCTCTCGCTTGAATAAGCGATCCTCGTCAAAACTTTGGGATAATTTTTCTAATTCTTCTTGAAAGTGATTTACCTCCCTTTTGTTATATTTTTCTAACAAATCCATGAAATCATTTATAAAATCGGTTAAACTAAGATTGCTATTCTTATCTAAATTAGAAACTTCCTGTTTCTGTTTCATAGTGGCATTCACAAACAACTTACACAAATCTAGAAGATTTTGCTTCAGTTTCACCAGATCATTCTGCGTAACACGCCTTACACCAGTCACTACTTTAGTCCTAAATATATCTTCGATTGTCTCTAAACGACCTGTATTAATATTGTAATAACCATCCCCATATCCTTCTTTAGGATTATATTCCTTAGATTTAGGCAGAGCGATTTCACCAAAACTAGTTGACAGTGTAAATTCTTTCTCTAGTATCATTGGTTCAAACTGATCAATCCCCTCTCTCCCCTGCTTGTTGTTAAAAGGATTTAGTATGACGATTTCCTTACTATTTTTACGCAAAAAGATTGGAGAGATTTTTTCTAATTTTCCGAAACTTTGTACACCTCCATTTAGAGAAAAGCTCTTCTCTCCGATTAGATCTTTCATATTATCCCGCGTATCGTCATCATACTGAAAATTCTGGTTCAACTGAATCCCATTGCTGACTAAGATAAGATAGCGTATCATCCCAAAGACTGTGGACTGTTCAGGAACGCGATTAGTGCGGATAAAATAAGGAGCGTATTCATCCTCCGAATAGTTATTTTTACCGACAAAGCTAAAGCGTCTATCTGAACCAAAAGAATAGTCTCCTAGCGGTCTAAACGTCACAAGATAGTCTGTCATCACTTACCTCCCTGCCAAAACTTTACCAAAAATAAAATAGCCTGCAACTCCTTGGTATAGTATTCTCCTATACTCATCTTTCGCTTTGTACAAATTCCATCAACCTTTTCTTTCGTATCTACCATATCTTGATCTTGATATTCTTCCAAATAGTTGTTATAGAAAAATTCAGCTATTTTTTCCAGATAGTCATGATAGGTCAACTGGTTAGGATTGTTAAAGTTATTTAAAAACCTAGTTTTATATTTTTGAAAGTCAAATTCATTCTGTGCGGTTTTTTCAAACAACAACTTAAAAATAATTTCTGTATCCTGTAGATTATAGAGGACCGATTCCAGTGCTTGATCGTTCGTAGTTGCTCGATAGTTTATCAGATTATCAATCATCTCTAACTTCTCGTTTTCTACCATCAATTGAACGGTTTTTCCGCTGTGTTTTACCAACTCTATCCCTAGACGATTACCTCCACTGATTTTACTACCATTCGGACGTTTACCACAACTCTCTTTAGCCTTATAAAGTTGAACTCTAGCTCTTTCCAGCGCTTCATATAGAGGATATTTGACATACTGAACAGCAACACCAAAAGACAAGCTGACATTGATTTCAACATCTGACAGAATTTCTTTCAGGCCTTTTTTCAAGGTATTTTTAAACGTTTCGTCCAATTCACTACATAAGGAAAAAATAGAATGAACAGGAGCAATAAATAGTAAATCATCCCCACCAGCATAAATAGTCATCCCCCCATATTTTCCGACAAGTTCAGCCGCTTCACCAGCATAGTCTAAACAAGCCTTCGAAAAACTATTTATCCTCTCAGACTGTTTAGAGATTTCTACATCTTTACATAAAGCTTTCAAAAGAGTTCCGACCTTATCCCCATCCGAATTAACGACTGCGTAGTATTCGCTTCTGGTCGGTGTTACCTCACCATCAGGAATCTCTTCAGAGGAGTTTTCCTCTTTCTTTCGAGATAGAGCAATGTCTTCAATTGACTTTAAATCGGAACTATCATCTGGATGTTTTATAACCAACTGACTATTTGGTTTGGTATCTGTAAATAGCTTACTTTCTTTAATATAGATATTCCGATTGCCTTTCTTGCCTGCAAAGAATGGAGCAAGTAAGTTCATATCTGTTCTTCCCTTACCTGCTGCCATTAGCTCCAGCGCATCCAAAGCATCATTCAGTATTATAGCTATATTATTTCCAGCTTTTTCACTTTTTCCTATAATTTCGATAGTTTTTTCATTAAGAAGAACAAAATCAATTCTCAGATAATTGTTAATAAAATTCTCAATCTGCCCTGAATTAAACTTTCCAAATTTCCCAGCCATTTCTTTCTTCACTGCTGAAATTATATTCTTTAATTCTTCCTCAGTTACTGTATTATCATCAACTGAAAGTAAAATCCGATCATGGTAACGACCAATACCATCTTCTTGTGGATTTTGATTACTATTAGAATCATAAAACGGTGAAAAAATCTTAACAGCTGGAATCTCAACAAGCTTTTCACAGAGTTTCTTTGTCACCGTTGAGAAAAAATAACTGCCAAACCACAAACCTGCCGGAGAGATTGCCTCTCCAATAGTTTTAAAAATCGGACCGATTGTTATACCTACATATTTCATTTATTCATCTCCTTTGTTCAACTTTAAGCACTTTTGATGAAACTAAAATATTGCTACAATTATCATTGTAATATGCTACTGCATAATCTAAAAAATGTTGTAAGTTGAATTCTTTAGACGGTGTTTTAAGTGATATGCTACAACTAGGCTTTGGATTAAATTTCTCAAAGTTAAATTCTTGGTTAAAGATTCTATAATCTAGTTTCAAAGGAATAATATAGACAAAATTATTTATGACTTTAAAAAATATAGGAGAAGGAAAACGTTGAATAATTCTTTTATTATGTGTAACTTTAACTTTATCTGGTATATTATTATGTCTATCTCTGAATATCAATACAGGACTTAAACCTAATAACGCACGAACATAGTGCGGATTGTTGTTTTTTGGATATGTATACCTTCTAAAATTACCAAATTCTCTAACCACTTTTTTCTGTTTCAACTCGGCTTTTTCATTCCCTATATCTATTTTAAATAAATTTTTTTCTTTATCATGCATATACATAAATAAAGCACTTCTGGCATATTTACCTTTGTAATTATAGCCACTCTTAATTATTTTATAGAACTGCTCAATATTTTCAAAAATCACTTTTATCTTGTTTGATCCCCTCCGATCATTAGATTGTTTATTTAAATCCATTTTATAAAGAGTCTTTAATCCAAACTCTTCCATTAAGATTTTTTCAATATTTTCTTGCTCAACCTGATCATTTTTCCCAGAATCAATTACAGTGAAACTACCGTACCCTTTCCCTTGTGCAGCCCCAAAATTTGTTACAATAAAGAATTCTTTAATGTGCTCCACAATAAATTTCTGAAGTTCAGAATCAAAACAAGTAATAGTCATTTTAGGATTTGTTTCTACTCTACGTTTCTCATCCCTAGCAAAATACAATTCAAAGTTGCCTTCGTTATTATTTGGCTTTTTATCAAATTTATCTTCATTTTCTTTACTCTTATAAATGATGCTAGGACTATTGTCAATAAATTTCATTTTATAAGCCAAAGAGTGATTTTTGAAACGTTTTTTCAGACTTGGAACTTTCTTCATCAAGTACCGATCAAATTTTGGCTTGACTTCACTAGCACGCAAAGTGGCTCCTTCTTCTTCCGGCTGGAAATGAATAATTGGCGCATGACATTTTAAGTCAAGCTCTAACTTACAATTCCTAAATTCCATATCCATTTTATCCTCCTATTCTTCAATTACAAACATTCCGAATCCCATCGAATTCTTCTCACCAAGCCCAACTTGATAGAGGAAATCCAACACCTCCGCATCTCCTCTTATCCCAAATTCTCCTTTCCAACCCGTTATGAGATAGTCTTTGTATTTGGTAACAAATTTATTCTTTAAAGAAAAATTTATCGGCTCTATATCAAATCTACCTGTCGGTACTTTATGATAATAAGCTTGATATTTCCTCGCAAAATTCTCCATGATTCTGCTCTTAAATTCCGTATCAAACGGATTGTAATACAATGTTTTTTTAGTCTCAGCATCTGTAGAACGAACTACCAAGGGAGAAATCATCCGAATCTTATAAGAAGTCCCCGTTAATTTCTTCTGTTCAATTTTTACATTTAAAATTTTTACAAGGTTTCGACCAATTCGCAATTTATCTAGATTTGACAAAGCCTCTGCAATAGTGAATAAAATGGATTGATCAATCGTTCTAATTTCAAAACGCACCTTATCAAGAAACTCTATTCGTTTTCCTCGCATTTTATATTGACCTTGCAACAACGAAAATGTAAACAACTTAAAATGTTTGTCCTCAAACTGATGACCTATCTCATGAAGTTGCGCAGACAAGTCTTTCTTATTTTTCAATAAATTATAAATCATCGATTGAAGAAGGTAATTATAGTTTACTGGCAAGATAAACTGATCAATTTTTTGCAGTTCAATTAATAATTGCATCCTAGATTCCTCCCTGAATTAATACACATCTTCTTATATTATAGATATTACAAAATTTTGTAACCGCTGTCAAATTATATTGTTATATTTTATCATCTTAAATCAACTGTGAAATCACTGCTTGCTCTTCAAATCAAATAAATAGTGCTACAACTTGTTGATACCAATAATTCAGTATTCAAAAATCTTGCAGTAGATTTAGCTAATACAAAATTAAAATAGACGAGAATAACTTAGCAGTTATTTCAGATTGAAGAAAAAGTCTATTTTGGACAATTTGCTAGTGAGTCATCGTATTCAACATTCAAATGGTGATAAAGACTTTCCACACGGTAATAGCGGTTTTGAATCATTTTATACAACAATCAGTATTGAGCATAAAGGCTTCAAAGCTGAATTGTTTAGTTACCTAAACTTCTTAATTAAAAGGTGACTGACTAGCTTTCCAAAAAGCTGTTTAGAATATAAACAAAATGCATGTTTTGTTCTTGTTACAAATGGAAGAATGAACGAACTAGTTTGTAAAACTTTATATAATTTATAATAATAAAAGAATTGGACGTATTTCAGTAAGTTCTATTGGAGAAAATTTGGCTTTTCAATAGAGTTCAAAAATGATATAATCAATAATGTACTTCAATGATACTGTCTCAACCAAAGCTAGTGAGTTAATATTAGCCACGATTTCAGTAAACTGACAGGTGAGAAAATATGTCATAGAAAGCGAGGGAACCTCCACAAGAGTAGAGTTCGAGTAATACGAATCTAAGTATAGACTTCATAGCTTAATCAAGTAATATTTAAACTATCTGTTGATTATCTTTATAAGATTTCTACGTAAGAAAATATTTTAAAAGAGGATAAGCGTGGTGCTTTTTATACGTCGAATTTACATTCATAAAGCATTCGTTCAAGAACTAACGCAATGGAAAGAAAAACAAGCTCACCTATTAGTAGAGTTTACGGACAATACAGAAGACTTACAAATCTTTCAAGACAGTCCTTTACAACTGACTGCTCCAATGGTTTCTAATCAAAAGATTAAATTGAAAAAAAGAATGCCTGCATCATTAAAAATGATTCGTAATCACGATTTCCGACACTCACATGCAGCGTTTCTAGTTTCAAAAGGACTCAGAAACAGTGAAGGAAAAGATTATATATTTTTTACACTTATGAAACGACTTGGACACAGTAGTATTAATACAACAATCAACATCTACTCTCACCTATTCCCAACTCAACAAAAAGAAGTCGCCAATGCTTTTGACAACTTTTAGGGCAAAAAATGGCAAAAAAATTTATTAAACAAGGCTCAAAGCCTTGATACGAAAGGAATCTTAAAAATCTTATGATGAACATGCAAAACATGATGCGTCAAGCACAAAAACTTCAAAAACAAATGGAACAAAGTCAAGCAGAACTCGCTGCCATGCAATTTGTTGGAAAATCTGCTCAAGACCTTGTTCAAGCAACTTTAACTGGAGACAAAAAGGTGGTCAGCATTGACTTTAACCCAGCAGTTGTAGATCCAGAAGACCTAGAAACCTTGTCTGATATGACCGTTCAAGCCATCAACGCTGCTCTAGAACAAATCGACGAAACGACTAAGAAAAAACTAGGTGCTTTCGCTGGAAAATTACCATTCTAATCACCTACAGAAAAAGGAGGAAGGTTCACTTCTCCTTTTTTCTCTGTTAAAAATTAAAGAATTCCGTAGCTTTTTTCAAAAGGAGATCGGTGTATTCTGGATCTTCCTGAGCTGCTGCTAAAGTCTCCTGTAGCATTTCCATGTCATCTGTAATCATCCCATCCACTGACAACTGCAACGATTTATCAAGTGCGTCAGAGCTATTGATGGTCCATACGTAAAGCTTTTGTTCTGTATACCAAAGTTTAGTGACAAAATATTCATCCAATGTTGAATACTCCATAGTATAGCCCGTTGCCTTGGTTTTTGGGAAAATACTATTATAAGGCAAGATGAAATAAGCTGGAATAGTCGAATCATATTTCAAAACTTGGTCAATCACATGATAGTCTAGTGATTGCATCTGATGACCATACTGCTTGATAATCGTTCCATACTTCTCTAGAAAACGTTCCATCATTTGTGGACTGTCTTTTTTACTGGTTTTGATTTCAATCAACAATCTTTGATGAAGTTCATTCGCGCGATTGAGATAGTCATCAAAACTAGATATTTTGGTTCGATAGCCATTTTCAGAAATATCTAACCCTGTCAACTCCTCCAAAGTCAAGTCTTGAGGTCTGGCATTGATACCTGCTAAGTTCTTAAGATTGGCGTCATGCATCATCACAAACTGACCATCTTTGGTCTCCTGTACATCCATTTCAATCAAATCTGGTTTCAGTTGCGCTGTTTTTTCCAAAGACTGTACAGTGTTTTGTACACCATTTTTATTTGAAACGCCCCTATGTGAAATGACTAAAGGGGTATTTGTCACAGGAGCTTCTAGATAGATGTAACCTTCCAGCGCAAAAAAGATACTAGCGCAGCCCATAACTCCCCATCTCATCAAATGGTCTTTTTTTCTTCTTGGCATAATCTCCAGTTCCTCACCGGTCAAAAAGGAGACAAACTTAACAAGGAAATAGGTCAAGGCCATATAGTGGATGTTTTTTATCAAGACAAAGTTGATAACTCCAAGAATCAGTGATTCTTTCTGTGTTAAATTGTCAATTACAATCTGTCCTATTAGCAAGGGAGTCAAGAGAAGGAAGAAAAAGAGATAGGTTTTAATAATAATGAGTAGCAAGTTCCAAGCATAAAAGAGAACTTGTTTTTTTGTCTTTTGCAGACTAAATTTTACTCCCTCTCTCACAGTCTTCTTTTCAAAGAGAATCTTTGGAAGGACAAACATGAGTCGGACAGACACATAGAGCAAAATCCAAGCAGATGCAAAAATCATCAAACCTACTAGCCAGTACTTGTCTTCCAGATAAGTTACGATAAAGTCTGGAATAACGATTTTATTTAAGTAATAAATTTTTAAAATTTTCCTGATGAAAGGAAAGAGCATGGCTACGTAGAAGAAGACAAAGGCCATCTTACAGAAGCTCAAGCGTTTCATGAACAGAAAACTTTGCTGGAAAACTTTGCGACTGTACTCAATCAAGGTTCTCTTTTCGTGGTAGAGAAGGTGACGCGCCCCAATAAAGAGGAGGCAAATCTGGAAATAGGCCACCAAAAGATTGATTACAATCAAGACGAGAAAGGCAAGACTGATTAAAGGAGAACTCGTGATAATGGCAAAAATATTATTGTAAGAAATAAACAAATAGCCCGTCTGGCTTAGTAAAAGACCAGCAAGCCAAGAATTGAGAGGTAACCACAGATATTCCACCATCATGAAAATTAAGAAAAAGAGGAAGAGAACTTTATCTAGGTTGAGGTAAATTTTCCTAAAACCTAGTTTTTTAGGTTTTTCAGGTTTCATAAGCACTCCTAGTCTAGAAATTGAGATAAGTCTAGCCCACCAAAGGGATTCATGGATAGATTACTCTGTTCTTCTAATAATAGTTTTCCTTCGTCAGACTCCAGAAAGGCTTCGTAAACACGCGCTGTCATGCGAGCATCTTCTAAACTATTATGTGATTGACCTTTAAAGCCTAAAAAATTCGCCACAGTTTGCAGTTTGAGGTTGGCAATGCCGTGTAGGTCGGAACTACGACGTTCAAAAGCCTCATCATATAGGTCGACCTTGTACTGGTCACGATAGTCCAAGCCATGCTCCAAGAGAATAGGTAAATCACTCTTGGATGCATTGTAGCCAACAATGGGTAAGTTGCCAACAAATCCCTGAAAGTATTTTAAAACTTGCTCTACTTTTGGCGCATCTTTCAAGGTTTCAGCTGTAATTCCTGTCAAACCATTGATAAAACTCTTTAAAGGCACGCTGGTATGGACATAAGAATCAAAGGCATCTATTTCATGACCATCTTGAAAACGAACTGCTGATACCTGAATTAAATGGGTAACCCCTTCGTGTTGATTGAATTCTAAGTCAAAGGCGATATAGTCTCTTAATTTTTCCATCTTTTACCTCAATTTCGACTCGATTTAAACTACAAATAAGAAAAGAAGCTATTAGGTTAGTGAATAACCCAAACAGCTTCTTTATTTTCCTCCAAATAGGCGAGCAAAAAAGCCTTTTTTGGTTGCTTGGACTTCTTCTTTTGCTTGGTCCAACTCGAGTTTCAAGCTTTCTTGATCCTTCATAGCTTGAAGAGTTAATTGTTGCTGTTGGTCCAATTGTTTGTCCTTTTCAGCAATCTGGCGATCTTTGATGCGCATCTGCTCATCTTTTTCTGCTAACTGCTGGTCTTTGGCCTTGAGTTGCTCGTACAATCGAAGAATTTCAGCATTTTTCTCATCGACCAAGATTTCCATCAGTTCGCGTTGTTTGACATCATCACTGACTGGTTCATCTTCAAAAATCGTTTTTTTGTAGATTTCTTCTAGCTTGATCAAGCCACTTCGAGTAACTACTGTTACACCTTTGTCATTTTTTTTCGTGTCTTCTTCGGGAAGTTCTTTGACACGATTGTTGATTGCCTGACGAGATAGTCCTAAGACCTCTGCAATCTCGCTGACGGTCATTTCAATACTCATAATATCCTCTGAAACGTTTTCTAGCTTTTCTTTATTTAAATCTTATCATAAGCAAGAAAAACTGTCAAATTTTGGCTTAATTCAAGGCCTTTAAAAAGGCTAGTAAAACTTGGGCAGAACGACGTCCAGCTTCAATGATAAACTCATCAAATGAGATAGAGGCCTCGTGATTGGCATTGTCGCTCATAGCACGAATGACCAGGAAAGGTAGGCCAAGAGCCTGAGCTGCCTGAGCAATGGCTGCTCCTTCCATCTCCACTGCTAAAACACCTGGAAAGTGGGATTTGATACTAGCAATCTTATCATCCCCAGCTATAAAACTATCCCCTGTAGCAATCAAGCCTAGGTGCCAAGTCTGCTCTAATTGAGATAAACTTTCTTGAATCCTAGCGATAAAGTTCTTATCTGATTCAAAGTAGAGGGGTTGACCAGCCATCTGACCATAAGCATAGCCAAAAGCAGTTACATCCACATCATGGTAGACCAGTTTGTCCGCAATCACTACATCACCAACAGCAATCCCTTCTGCAAGAGCACCTGCAGATCCTGTATTGATGATGGCTTCTACTTGAAAATGGTCAGTTAACACCGCTACACTCATAGCCGACATGACCTTTCCAATCCCACTCTGAACTAGGACAACTTCTGTCTTGCCAATAGTGCCAGTGTAGTAGGTATTTCCCATGACTTGGACTTCTTGTGGTTTGTCCAAATTCTGAGTCAAATATACGAGCTCTTCTGGCATGGCAGCAATGATTCCAATTTTCATTTTATATCCTTTCAATTACAAGAGTTTCATTGCCAACACTAACAAAACTAAGAGTAGAATGACTGCAAACAAGATGCGATTGAGTTTTGAATTAAAAACATTTCTCTTGGTATTCTCAATGCGACGACTCTTATGAATCGTCGGCTCTACTTCGATCGTTAAGGTATCTTGACTAAAAACATGATCTCTAGAACGTGAATTCCCAAAATGTTGTGAAGCAGTTGGTAGGATCTTGGTTTCCTCATCATCTTGGAGAGGTGGTCCTGAGATTTTCTCACCGCGATTAGCACGTTCAATCATTTCATCTGTTAATAAAGGTTTTCCCATGGATTGCTCCTCTATTTCTTTTGTAGTTCCCAGTACTGGATCGCCATAATAGTCTTGGCATCACAGATATGACCTGACTGGATCAGGTTCTTGGCCTCCTCTAGACTCACTTCTAGAACTTCCAAGGTTTCATCATCGTCTTGCGGACGAGGATTTTCTACCTTCGTCAAATCACTTGCAAGGTAGAGTTTCAATTTTTCATTACAAAAACCAATTGCAGAATAGAAATCGTATAAGAGTTCTAACTTAGCTGTGTAGGCAACCTCTTCTTCCAATTCACGAAGAGCCGCTGACATTGGATCTACATTTTCACCAACTTCAAGCTTTCCAGCGGGAATCTCATAAGAGACAGCCTCGATAGCCTTTCGGTATTGCTTAACGAGGATAATTTTATCCTCAGCTGTCACGGCTAGAACACAAACGGCTCCATTGTGAAAAATCAAGTCACGTTGGGCAGTTCCTTTTCCTTCTGGTAGTTCCACCTGATCTTGTACTAGTTTGAAAATAGGACCTTGATAGATTTCCTTCCGGCTAATCGTTTTTTCTTCAAATTCCATGACAGACTCCTACTGGTTCTTCGGATGATGTGGTAAGCGCCTTGCGTACTCATCTTTGTTAACTTGTCGTCCACGACCGATAGCAATGGCATCCGCAGGAACATTCTTGGTAATGGTTGAACCAGCTCCAACGAGAGAATTGTCACCTAATTCAACTGGAGCAATAATGGTTGAGTTTGAGCCAACAAAGACATTGTTACCAATCACAGTCTTATATTTGTTTTTCCCGTCATAGTTTACTGTAATGGTTCCTGCACCGAAGTTAACATGGCTACCGACTTCACAATTTCCGATATAGGTCAAATGACCAGCCTTGGTATTTTCACCGATGGACGACCCTTTTACTTCAACAAAGTTTCCAATGTGAACTTGGGCAGCTAGGCTTGAACCTGGACGAATGTGGGCATAGGGACCGACTGTCACACCGTCTGCAACCGTACTTTCCTCAATCATGGAATTCGTAATCACAGCTCCAGCCCCAATGGTGCTATCCACGATATAAGTTCCATTTGTTAAAATAGTCTCCGCACCAATCTTCGTTTGAGCTTTTAAGGTAACGTTGGCTTCGATTTGGACTTCCGGAGCAATCTCAACATCAATATCAATGTAAGTTGCTTCCGGATTAACAAAGCTAACACCATTAACCATGTGCTTTTGATTGATACGGCGACGCATCACTGCTTCCGCAGTAGCAAGAGCTACACGATCATTTACACCAAGGCTTTCATCAAAATCCTTGAGAGTATAGGCGCCAACCTTTTCACCCGCATTATGGAAAATACCAATCACGTCAGTAATATAGTACTCACCTTGGGCATTGTTGGTGTTGATGTTTTTAAGAGCTTCAAAAAGACGTTCATTGTCAAATACATAAGTTCCTGTATTGATTTCCTTGATTTGTTTTTCAAAATCTGAGGCATCTTTTTGCTCAACAATACGAAGAACTTCTGCGTTATCGTTGCGGACAATTCGACCATATCCAAAAGGATCAGCTGCTTCAGCTGTTAAAATAGTCGCTACATTCTTGTGATTGATATGGAAATCCAAGAGATTTTTCAAGCTTTCACCTGTGATCAGAGGAGTATCCCCAGCGATGACTAAGGTATGTCCAGAACGATTTTGGAGAATGGGCTCTGCCATCATGACAGCATGCCCTGTTCCTAGTTGTTCTGATTGGGTAACAAAGTCTGTCTGTCCAGCCAAGACTTGCTCAACTAACTCAGCCTTGTGTCCCACTACGGTAACTGTCTTTTCAGGTTGAATAGCACCGACACTACGAAAAACGTGTTCCAACATCGAAATTCCTGCTACTTTATGAAGTACCTTAGGAAGATCTGATTTCATGCGAGTACCCTTACCCGCTGCTAAAATAATGGCATAATTTGACATACTATTCTCTTTTCTGTAAAAATTCCCTTATATTATACCATAATTTTACTTTTAAAGAACAAACAGACAGGTGCTTTCCTAAAAATCTCCCCTACTTGTCTACATTTCTAAACTGTTTCCTTTGATTTTTTTAAATTTTTACGATAAACTAAATAAATATGAGAAAACAAATTCATCCAGCTATTATTTTGAGTTTATTTGGAATTTTCATAGCGATTTTACTCCTCAATAGACCAAGTTTTGAGGATCATCCTATCAAAACAAAACCAAATGCTCTTCAAGTTGAAACACAAGCCTTGCATAATCTTGACAAGCCCATTATCGATGTCTCTGGTTGGCAAAGACCTGAGGAGATCAACTACGACACCTTATCTCAAAACATTTCTGGTGTTATCGTTCGCGTGCACAATGGGGCTCAGCATACTGAAGCAAATGATGCTGCCTTTATCAATGGTGTCGATAAAGCTTATAAAAATCACATATCAGAATTCCAAAAACGGAATGTCCCTGTGGGGGTTTATGCCTATGTAGCTGGAAAAAATAAGGAAGAAATGGAGAAGGCTGCTGAAGTCTTCTACAACGCTGCTTCTCCCTACAATCCTAGCTACTACTGGTTAGATGTTGAAGAAAAAACAATGTCTGATATGAATGAAGGCGTTGAGGCCTTTCGCGCCAAACTGGCAGCTCTCGGCGCCAAAAATATCGGAATCTACGTTGGGGTTTACTTCATGCAAGAGCATAGTATCAATACAGATAAGTTCACTGCTATTTGGATCCCCTCCTATGGAACAGACTCAGGTTATTTTGAAACTAAACCAAATACCGATCTGGACTACGATCTCCACCAGTACACTTCTAAGGGGAGAATTGCAGGATTTGAACATCATTTGGACATCAATTTGATTTCTACTGCTAAAGAGAAGGAAGAAACCTTCAGAAAACTATTTTTAAGGCCATAAGACAAGTGAAAATAACAAACTTTTTCACTTGTTTTTTCATTTTCTCCCCGTCTGTGTTATAATTGATAGCATAGAGAAAGAATTTTATGAAATTGAGGATTTTATTATGTTTTCATGGATTGCACGAGTTATTAAAGGAATCGTCATCGCATTAGGATTTATCCTACCTGGAATTTCTGGCGGTGTTTTAGCAGCTATTTTGGGTATTTACGAGCGAATGATTGGCTTTCTGGCTCACCCCTTTAAAGATTTTAAAGAGAATGTCCTATACTTTATTCCAGTAGCTATCGGGATGTTGCTAGGCATTGGTTTGTTTTCCTATCCAATCGAGTATTTGCTAGAAAACTATCAAGTCTATGTTTTGTGGAGCTTTGCGGGAGCTATCATCGGTACAGTTCCTAGCCTCCTTAAAGAATCTACTCGAGAATCTAATCGTGATAAGATTGACCTAGTCTGGTTCTGGACTACCTTTATCCTTTCAGGATTGGGCCTTTACGCTCTCAATTTTGTCGTAGGTTCACTCAGTGCTAGTTTTGCAAACTTCATCTTGGCAGGTGTTCTTTTAGCTCTTGGTGTCTTGGTGCCTGGTTTAAGTCCGTCAAATCTACTTTTGATTTTGGGACTGTACGCTCCAATGCTCACTGGTTTTAAGACCTTTGATTTGTTTGGTACCTTCCTTCCTATCGGGATTGGTGCAGGAGCAACCCTCATTATCTTTTCAAAATTAATGGATCACGCCTTGAACAACTACCACTCCTGTGTTTATCACTTCATCATTGGGATTGTGCTATCAAGCACCCTCTTAATTTTGATCCCAAATGCTGGAAATGCTGAAAGTATCCAATACACTGGGCTTTCTATTGTGAGTTATGTTCTCATTGCCTTCTTCTTTGCGCTTGGCATTTGGCTTGGTATCTGGATGAGCCAGCTGGAGGATAAGTATAAATAATGGCAAAGAAAGTTAAGATTAAAAAAACCTTGGTCGAGCAGATCTTGACCAAGGCAGGTATTGACCATACTGGTATTCAAATCAATGCGCTTGAAGGAGAACTTCCTCCTGAATACGACCGAAAACAGATTTTTAAAACCTTGGCTCTGCTGGGTGACAAGACAGGACCGATCATCGGAATTGTTCCCATAACGGAACACCTCGCCGAGAAAAAACTAGCAAAGGTTTCTGGTAGTAAAAAAGTGAGCATGATTCCACAGAAGGACTTGGAAAAAACGACAGGCTATGTTCATGGGGCTAATAACCCTGTCGGTATTCGTCAGAAACACAATTATCCCATTTTTATTGATCAGACAGCTTTGGATTTGGATAAAATCATCGTCTCTGCTGGGGAAGTCGGGCATAGTATCATCATCCGACCTCAAGACTTAGCCAGCTTTGTAAAAGCGGATTTTGCTGATATCTTGGAGGAAAGTAAGTAATGAAACTCTATTTTGTCCGTCATGGTCGTACCCTCTGGAATCTTGAAGGACGTTTTCAAGGTGCTAGCGGCGACTCTCCCCTTCTTCCAGAGTCTATTGATATCCTAAAGCAACTTGGCCAGTATCTCAAGGAAATACCTTTTGATAAGATATATTCAAGTGATTTACCCAGAGCGGTCAAATCTGCTGAAATTATCCAAAGTCAACTCCAGACACCCTGTCCTTTAGAAAGTATTCCTGACCTGCGCGAATGGCAACTTGGAAAACTTGAAGGTTTAAAAATCGCAACGCTCAATGCCATCTATCCACAACAAATCAAGGCCTTTCGCTCCAATCTGGCTCAGTTTGATACAAGGATGTTTGAAGCGGAATCCCTTTACAGTACTACCAAACGCACCATTCAATTTATCAAATCTCTGAAAGGAAGTCCGGCTGAAAACATTCTAATCGTCGGTCATGGTGCAAATCTGACTGCTAGCCTTCGAACACTTTTAGGTTATAAAGAGGCTCACCTTCGCAAAGATGGAGGCTTGGCCAATGCCAGTCTCACAATTTTGGAGACTGAGGATTTTGAAACCTTCACTCTGGAAAGATGGAATGACACTTCCTATCAAGAAAAATAATGGAACTTGATCCCAATGGTCAAGTTCTTTTTAGTTTTCAAAGAATATCCGTGAATTTCTCTGCTATTTATGATAAAATGGGAGTATCGTAAAAAATGACTCATCGTATTCAATTTTGAGTAAAACTAGGAGGATCCCATGTCAACAGAACATATGGAAGAACTAAATGACCAGCAGATCGTTCGCCGTGAAAAAATGGCTGCGCTCCGTGAGCAGGGAATCGATCCCTTCGGAAAACGTTTTGAACGTACTGCTAACTCACAAGAACTTAAAGAGAAATTTGCAGAACTTGATAAAGAACAACTACACGAATTAAACAAAACTGCTACAATTGCAGGACGCTTGGTAACTAAACGTGGTAAAGGAAAAGTCGGCTTTGCCCATCTCCAAGATCGTGAAGGTCAAATTCAGATTTACGTTCGTAAAGACGAAGTTGGTGAAGAAAACTACGAAATCTTCAAAAAGGCTGACCTAGGAGACTTCCTCGGTGTCGAAGGTGAAGTCATGCGTACAGATATGGGAGAACTCTCTATCAAGGCCACACACATCACGCACTTGTCTAAAGCGCTTCGTCCTCTTCCTGAGAAATTCCACGGTTTGACAGACGTTGAAACCATCTATCGTAAACGTTACCTAGACTTAATCTCTAACCGTGAAAGCTTTGAGCGTTTTGTCACTCGTTCAAAAATCATCTCTGAAATCCGTCGTTATCTAGACCAAAAAGGTTTCCTTGAAGTGGAAACACCTGTCCTTCACAACGAAGCCGGTGGTGCTGCGGCTCGTCCATTTATCACTCACCACAATGCTCAAAACATTGACATGGTACTTCGTATCGCAACTGAGCTTCACTTGAAACGCCTCATCGTTGGTGGTATGGAACGTGTTTACGAGATTGGCCGTATCTTCCGTAACGAAGGAATGGACGCCACTCATAACCCTGAATTCACTTCAATCGAGGTTTACCAAGCTTATGCAGACTTCCAAGATATCATGGACTTGACGGAGGGTATTATCCAGCACGCTGCTAAATCAGTCAAAGGTGATGGCCCAGTAAACTATCAAGGAACTGAAATTAAGATCAATGAACCGTTTAAACGTGTTCACATGGTAGATGCGATCAAGGAAATTACTGGTGTTGATTTCTGGCAAGATATGACTTTCGAAGAAGCAAAAGCTATCGCTGCTGAGAAGAAAGTTCCAGTTGAAAAACACTACACTGAAGTTGGTCACATCATCAACGCTTTCTTTGAAGAGTACGTTGAAGAAACCTTGATCCAACCAACCTTTGTCTATGGTCATCCAGTAGCTGTCTCACCGCTCGCTAAGAAAAATCCTGAAGACGAACGCTTTACTGACCGTTTCGAGCTCTTCATTATGACCAAGGAATATGGTAATGCCTTTACCGAGTTGAACGACCCAATCGATCAACTTAGCCGTTTTGAAGCTCAAGCTAAAGCTAAAGAACTTGGTGACGACGAGGCAACAGGTATCGACTACGATTACATCGAAGCCCTTGAATATGGTATGCCACCAACAGGTGGTTTGGGAATCGGTATTGACCGTCTCTGCATGCTCCTCACTGATACAACCACTATCCGTGACGTATTGCTCTTCCCAACAATGAAATAAACTAATGTCCTCTGGTGATTGCCAGAGGATTTTTTGATAAGAAAAGAGACTCAATTTGAGGAAAAATTTTAGAAAATTTCTCCAGAATATAGTGAAATGAAATAAAATCTGAACAAATTGATTGGGAAAGTCAAATCAATTTCTAGCAATGTTTTAGAAGTCACAGTATACTATTCCAGATTCAATCCGCTATATTAAATGGCTATCATGCTCTTTCCCAATTGATAAAAAGACTACGTTTTGCTAATCAAAACGCAGTCTCATCCACTATTTTATCTCACTGTCCTTCTTGTACTTCTTTGGTGGCTACATCTTCCCCAAACCATTTTTGACTAATTTCTTGGAACTTACCATCCTTGTAAAGACTAGAAAATCCTTCATTTATCTTATTAACTAGAGTTGTATCTTCCTTACGTGCTCCAACTGCAAAAGCTTCTGTTTCTAGTCCAACTGTAAAGACATTATAATCGTTTAAAACGCCTTCTGCTTCTAAATAATAGTTTGCATAGACACGATCAATCAATAGGCCGTCAATTCGATCGTTTTTCAAATCAATCAAGGCTTCATTAAAAGTTTGGTATTGATTCGCTTCATTATTAGCGACAATATCCTTCAAAATCGCTGGCTTTCCTTCAAAGTCCGCATAACCAGATGAACCAGCTTGAGCTCCCAAAGTCTTTCCAGTCATATCTTTTACAGTCGTGATACCTGACGATTTCTTAGTAACCAATACCTGCTCATTCTTCATATATGAGTTACTGAATGCTACCTTTTCACGACGTTCGTCTGTAGCTGAATAGCCATTCCAAATCAGATCAATCGTTCCTTTTGTCAATTCAGCTTCTTTCAAATCCCAATCAATCGGTTGCCAATTTACCGTAATTCCGTATTTTTCAAAAACAGCTGTAGCTAAATCAATATCAAATCCTGCATAGGAACCATCTTTCTGAGCAAATCCCATTGGAACAAAAGTACTATCAAACCCAATAGTAATAGACTTGTTAGACTCGTACTTAGACCAATTATCTCCACTAGTTTCACTAGAATTTTTCCCGCAAGCTACTAAGAACAAAGCAGTCATTAGACTGACTAATACAAGCATGAATTTTTTCATCATTTTTCCTCCTATTTAGGCTCTACTTTTAATAATACATCTGCAATATTTTCAGCGAATTGTAAATCGTGGGTAACCACAATTTGCGTCATCCCAAGTTCTCTATTTTGCAAAATCAGTTTTTCCACTTCCAAGCGTAATTCTGGATCCAAGGCAGAAGTTGGTTCATCGTAACCAATGATTTCTGGGTCAATCATCATAGCACGCGCCAAAGCCACCCGCTGCTTTTGCCCACCTGATAGTGAGAAGGGATAAGCATCTGCGTGCCCTGCTAGTCCTAACTGTTCCAAGAGTCCACGCGCCTTCTTCTCAGCCTCTTCCTGCTTCATTCCCATAGTTTTCACAGGCGATAGGGTCAAATTGTCCAGAACTGATAAATGAGGGAAAAGTTGAAAATCTTGGAAGACAAATCCTAGTAGATTGCGCTTTTCTAGTTCGTCTAAAGCTAGAGATTCACCGTTATAGTAGATTTCTCCAGAATCGATAGTTTCCAGTCCAGCTAACATACGCAACAAGGTTGTTTTTCCGCCTCCTGATGGACCTACGATTGCCAGGATTTGCTTTTCAGGAATTGATAGGCTGAAATTGGTTAAGATTTGTTTGCCACCAAAGGCCTTGTTGATGTTTCGTAATTCTAACATAGCAATCCTCCTATCTATAGTAACTGTACTTCTTCTCAACTTTTTTGGCAAGGATAGTCACAATACCAATCAAAATCAAGTAAATTGCTCCTGCCAAGAACATAGGAATCAGACTAGCATCACGGTTGGCTGCTGTACGACTAGCCAAAATCAAATCTGAAATACCTAAGGCATAGACCAAAGAAGTATCCTTGACCAAACTCATGACTTCATTAAATACACTAGGAAGAACAATTTTGGTCACCTGTGGTAAGATAATATAGCGCACTGTGGCAAAAGGGCTAAACTTCAAGACCTTAGAAGCCTCATATTGACCCTTAGGAATGGTATCAATCCCCCCACGGAAGATTTCAGCAAAGTAAGCTGCATAATTCAAAACAAAGGCAATAATAGCCGCAGGAAGGCGATCCAAACGAATCCCAATATTTGGGAGCACATAATAGATAAAGATCAATTGCAAGAGCAAGGGTGTTCCCCGCATGATCCAGATATAAATGTTGATCAGATAATGGAGGAGTTTCCAATGGACTTGCAAGGCAAAGGCAATCAAAACGCCCAAGGGAATAGAAAAAGTCAAGACCAGTACAAAAACCTGTAAAGTCATGCTTGCACCGCTCAATAAACTCGGTAATATCTCAAACGAATAAGACATACTGCACCTCCTAAAAATAATTATTCCTATTATAGCATAAATAAACAATTTAGCAAGGGTTATTGTAAAAAAATTCTGTTTCCTTTTGAAAATAAAAAAACTGCATCCATCAAAATGACTAGATACAGTTTTGCTTTATAGGATATTTTTAAAGTGTTTCTAAGAGTTCTTGCATTTGAACATCATCTGGAACGAGTTTTAAATAAGCCTCAACTTGTACTTTGGCTTCTTCAAAATACCCCAATTCACGTAAGAGATAGCTATACTGCTCCAGAAACTCGGGATTGTCCTTGAGGTCAGACGATAATTCCTGATAGAGTTCATAGGCCTTATCTAAATCCTCGATTTTCTGGTAAGAACGTGCAATCATCCACTTGGTCAGGACGTTTTCAGGTTCTTGACTTTGGAGAGCGATAATATCCTCAAACCGCTCTTGTTCCATATAAATGGTTGCGAGACGAAGGAGAATCTCTTCTGTATCTTCTGCATCTTCTTTGGCAGTAAGGAGAAACTGCTCTGCAGCACCAGAATCATGCAATTCATACGAAAACTGTGAGGCTGCTAGCAAGAGCCGAGTTTCAAACGGATTTTTCTCCAAGCCTTGTTTAGCGATACGAAGGGCCTCTTCCACCTGATGTTCCTTGTGCAAAGCTTGACTATAACCATACTCATATCCTTCAAAATCTGGTGAAATGGTATCAATCTGCTTAAAGTAAAGAACAGATTTTTGATACTCTTCTTGGTCAAAGTAAAGACTAGCCAGTTCAAAGGCAGTTTGGTCATCGTATTCTAGTTCTAAAGCTTTTTCTAAGAATTCTGTAGCAGCTTCAAACTTGCCTAACTGGGCATAAGCGTAGCCGATTCGCTGATAGGTTGAGACACCCGTTTGTTCATAGATGGAGCGATTGTCTAATTGGGCATAGCCCTGAATGGCTTCCTGATAATTCCCTAACTCACTATCCAACTCAGCCAAACCAAAAACTAATAACGGTTCATCTGAATAGTTTAAGGCTTCCAGTAACTTTTCACGTGCTACATCTGTCAATCCTTCCAACTGATAGAGATCAGCCTTCAAGGCCAAAGCCGATACATACCAGTCACTTTCAGGTGTGATTTCCTCAAGGTAAGCAAATGCTTCCTCAACATTGCCATCCTCGCTAGCAATACTTGCTAAGTTCAGATTCACCTCTGGAAATTCTGTAACAATATTTTGGTAAATTTCTTTTGCTTGAGGATAAAAGCCAATTCCCTCTAGATAGCTTGCTAGTTCGTAAAGAACTTCACTTGAATCTGTTTCAAGTGCTTTGCGAAAATACTGATCTGCTTTGTTTAAATCTTGGTCATCCAAAGCTTGGAGCATGCGTTGACTATTGTTCACTCTTGATTTCCTCCCCTTCTTCTTCATACAAACCGCTAACCTTTTTGTACCAGTTAAAGATAGCAGAGATAACCACCTTAGCGGAGGCATAGACAGGAATTCCCAGCAAGACTCCCCAAATACCAAACATAGAACCTGAAGTTAGGAGAACAAAGAGGACATTGATGGGATGAATATTGAGCTGACTACCTAAAATAAGAGGTGATACGAAGCGACCTTCAATCGTTTGTTCCACGATAAAGACAATGACGACTTTTAAAAGCATAACAGGTCCTGCAATCAAGCCAAGAACTAAAGCTGGAAGCATGGCAAGGAAACTTCCTAGATAAGGCACTAGATTGAGGATACCAGCCGTGATACCTAGAGTCACAGCATATCTGAGGCCAATAATCTTAAAGAAGATAATAAACATAATTGCCACGATAATAGCAACTGTAACCTGCCCTCTAACGTAGTTTGACAACTGTTTATTAACATCTGACAAAACTTGTCCGACAGGTTCTTTTAACTTGTTTGGGATGAATTTAGTTAGGTAATCCCGCAAGCCTTTCCCATCTCTCAAAAGATAAAAGAGCATAAAGGGGACGATAATAACTGCAACAATGACTTGAGAAACACTACTGATAAAGGCGCTGACCCAGTTAACGGCTTGAGAAGAAATTTTGCTGGCCCATATCGTTGCTTCTGTAGAAACATTTGCAAGAACCTGCTCCAACTGCGGTCTAAAATCATCTGGCAAGCGTTTGGTTACAAGGTCATTGATAACCATATCAGCATCCTTAAGATAAGTCGGCACATTCTTTGCAAAATTTAAGACTTGGCGTTGGAAATTTGGAATAGCGACTGCCAGACCCCAAATGATAAAAAGTCCAATAATGACAAAAACTATACTGATAGCAAGAACGCGATTGATCTTGTGTTTCTCCATCCAGTCAACAATCGGATTGAGGAGGTAATAGAGTAAACCAGATAGAATAACTGGTAACATGACAACCCCAAGAAAGTCTAAAACGGGTAAAAATATAAAACTAATCTTACTTAGAATAAAAATGTTAAGCCCCAGTAACAAGGTTACTAAAAATACAGTGATGGCTTTATTATCTAAAAACCACTTGAAGAACCAGGATAAGCTAAAATGTTTCTCTTTATGTTCCATAAATACATCCTTTCTGTCATTCTCTCATTATACCATTTTTAATTTAAAATAACTCTTATTAAAGTGCTTACATAGATTAAACGAACACTTCCTGACTGTCATTTTGTGGTATAATAAACTTATCATTATTAAGAGGTATGGACATGAAAGAAACTGTTTATTTTGGAACTTATACTCGTCGCTCATCTAAAGGGATTTACAAGGCAGATTTTGATACAGAAACAGGCCAGCTTGCAAATCTTGAACTCTTTGCTGCTGAACCAAGTCCGACCTACCTTGCCTTTGACCAACAGCAACACATATACACCGTAGGGAGCCAGAATGGCTTGGGTGGAATCGCTGCTTACAAGACCGATGGTACTTTGCTAAATCATGTGGTTGAAGAAGGCGCTCCACATTGCTATGTGGCAGTGGATGAAAAGCGTAGTCTTGTTTATGGAGCCAACTACCACAAAGGTCAAGTTCTGGTTTATCAGCGCCAAGCAGATGGTAGTCTCATCCAAACGGATCTGGATCAGCATTGTGGACATGGTCCTCATGAAAACCAAACTTCCCCACATGTTCACTTTACGAATCTAACACCTGACCAGTATCTCGTCACATGTGACCTCGGTACGGACGAAGTAACGACCTATGATGTCAGCCCAGAAGGAAGACTAAGTAAACTCTCCACCTATCACAGCCAAGCTGGAGCAGGGGCTCGCCACATCGTTTTCCACCACCACTATAAGATTGCCTATCTCATTTGCGAACTAAATAGTACCATTGAAGTCTTGATTTATGATGGGGTTGGTGAATTTGAACGCATGCAAGTCATTTCAACCTTACCAGACGGCTATGAGAGATTCAATGCTACTGCAGCCATTCGTCTTTCAAAAGATGGGAAATACCTTTATGCATCCAACCGAGGTCATGATTCCATTGCAGTCTATACAATCCTCGCTGATGGCAGTCTGGAATTATTAGAGATAGTACCAACACATGGACAAAATCCACGTGATTTCGACCTAACTCCTGATCAAGAGTTTCTCATTGCTGTTCATCAAGATTCTGATAACGCAACCGTCTTTAAGCGTAATCCTGAAAGTGGTCGTCTTGCAGAACTTTCTAACGATTTCCATGTCCCAGAAGCAGTCTGCATCCACTTTGCGAACTAAGATAATCAAAAAATGAACTTGAATCTCAAGTTCATTTTTTGATTATAGTTTATTTCCGACATTAATACGGTTAATGGCACGTTGAAGAGCAATCTTAGCGCGTCGTTCTTGGTCAATTAAGTGCTTGTCTTGAGCTTCTTCAATTTCACGTTCGGCGCGAAGTTTAGCACGTTCAGCACGGCTGACATCGATATCACGAGCACGCTCTGCTGAGTCGGCTACGATGGTAATGATGTCATTGGCAATCTCGATAATCCCTCCGTTCACTGCAATCCAGTTCACATGAGTATCATCATCGATTCGTTTTACCTTTACTTCATCAACCGCTAAAACCGCAATCATATTTTCATGTCGTGGCAAGATCCCCATCTCACCATCCAGAGTTCGTACCGATACAAAGCTGGCATGGTGATCATAGACGAGGCCATCTGGTGTCACGATCTGGACAGTTAAATGAGCCATAGATCACCTCTTAAAATCCCATTTTCTCTGCCTTAGCAATGACGTCTTCGATTGAACCGACACCACGGAAGGCATCTTCTGGCAAGTGGTCATGTTTACCATCAAGGATTTCCTTGAAACCACGAACTGTTTCTGCTACTGGTACATAAGAACCAGGTTGGCCAGTAAATTGCTCCGCAACGTTGAAGTTTTGTGACAAGAAGAACTGGATACGACGAGCACGCGCAACCAAGGTCTTTTCTTCATCAGAAAGCTCATCCATACCAAGGATGGCAATGATATCTTGCAATTCATGGTAACGTTGAAGGACACGTTTGACTTCAGCAGCAACTGCATAGTGATCTTCTCCAACAATCTCAGGTGCCAAGGCACGTGAGCTTGAAGCCAACGGATCAACGGCTGGATAAATACCCAATTGTACCAACTTACGTTCCAAGTTTGTAGTTGAATCCAAGTGAGCGAAGGCTGTCGCTGGCGCTGGGTCAGTATAGTCATCCGCTGGCACGTAGATGGCCTGAATAGAGGTTACAGAACCCTTCTTGGTTGATGTGATACGTTCTTGCAATTGACCCATTTCCGTAGCAAGTGTTGGTTGGTAACCAACGGCTGATGGCATACGACCCAAAAGGGCAGATACTTCTGAACCAGCTTGAGTGAAACGGAAGATATTGTCAATGAAGAGAAGAACGTCTTGACCTTCTACATCACGGAAGTATTCGGCGATTGTCAAACCAGTAAGGGCAACACGCATACGTGCTCCTGGTGGTTCATTCATCTGACCAAATACCATGGCTGTTTTCTCGATAACGCCTGATTCTTTCATTTCCCAGTAAAGGTCGTTCCCCTCACGAGTACGTTCTCCAACACCGGTAAATACTGAAATACCACCATGTTCTTGAGCAATGTTGTGAATCAATTCTTGAATCAAGACAGTTTTACCAACTCCGGCACCACCGAAGAGTCCAACTTTCCCCCCTTTAAGGTAAGGGGCAAGAAGGTCGATAACCTTGATCCCTGTTTCCAAGATTTCAGATGAGGTAGACAATTCATCAAAAGTTGGAGCTTTCTTATGAATTGGCTGACGCTCAGCGTCTTCAGCGAAAGGAGCATCCAAGTCAATAGTATCCCCCAAAACGTTGAAGACACGTCCCAAAGTTTCTTTACCTACTGGCACAGAGATTGGACGGCCTGTGTCCAAAACTTCCATTCCACGAGTCAAACCATCTGTTGATTCCATGGCGATCGTACGGATCATACCATCACCCAACTCCAAGGCTACTTCAAGGACGATTTTTGTTTTTCTTTCGTCATTTTTGTAGACGACAAGTGCATTGTTAATCTCAGGAAGTGGTTCCCCAGCTGCAAACAAAACGTCTACAACGGGTCCGATAACCTGAGCAATTTTACCTGAACTCATCTCCTTCTCCTATTCTATATAAGATACTGTCGGTTCCTAGCTCAACTAGGTCCTAAGTTCATTTTGATACGAGGGAGGCAAAGCCTTATTCTAAGGCACTAGCCCCCGCTACGATTTCTGTAATTTCTTGTGTAATCGCCGCCTGTCTAGCACGGTTATACTGGATTGTCAAATCATTAATGACCTTTTTGGCATTATCGGTCGCTGTTTGCATAGCTGTCATACCAGCGGCATTTTCAGCTGTCTTGGCATCGATAATAGCCCCGTAAATCATACTTTCAGCATACTGTGGCAACAACTGCTCTAGAATCTCATCACGGCTCGTTTCCAACTCAAAGGTCAAGCTATACTCTTCATCCGCTTCATTTGGATCCAAGTCAACAATCGGAAGCATTTGTTCCACACGCATTTGACTTGTGAGAGTATTAACATGATGGTTGTAGCAGACGTACAATTCATCAAAAAGTTCGTTTTGGTACATCTCAATCGTTTTTGAAATAATTTTACGAACTTCATCAAAACTAGGTTGATCTGCCAAGCCGCGTAGTTCATAGATTGGCTGAATACCACGAGCCTTAAAGAAATCAGCCCCCATACCACCAATACAGATAACTTCAAAGTCATCACCATTTGGATGATATTCTTCTTTCAGCTCCATCACAGCTTTAAGGATGGAAGCATTATAACCTCCAACCAAGCCACGGTCTGAAGTAATAACGATATAGCCTGTTTTCTTAACTGGACGACTGATGAGCATCGGATTGGTAGAACCACCAGATCCGTTACCATGTAGAATATCCGTCAAAAGCTTACGAACCTTCTGAGCATAAACTTGAAAATTGCGTGCTGCTTCTTCAGAGCGACCTAACTTGGCAGCCGATACCATTTGCATGGCATTAGTGATTTGACTAGTATTTTTTGTTGAGGCGATTTTTGTTTTAATATCATTTAGAGATACTGCCATCTGACACCTCTATTCTTATTGGAAGCTGGATTGATTGAGAAACTCTGTAATCGCAGCATCCAAGACTGCTTCTTCTGGCAAGTCTTTTGTTTCACGAATAGTTTCCAAAATCTCTGGATGTTGTGCATCAAAGAAATCATGAAACTCTTCCTCAAAACGAACAATGTCATCTACAGGAATCGTATCCAAGAAACCATGTGTCAAAGCATAAAGAATGGTTACTTGTTTCTCAACAGGTAATGGTTTATGAACTGGTTGTTTCAGAACTTCAACCGTACGACGACCACGATTCAACTTAGCCTGAGTTGCTGCATCCAAGTCCGAACCAAACTTAGTGAAGGCTTCCAACTCACGGTATGAAGCAAGGTCGATACGAAGAGTACCAGCAACCTTCTTCATGGCTTTAATTTGAGCGGAACCACCTACACGAGATACAGATGAACCTGCATCAATAGCTGGACGAATCCCTGCATTAAAGAGACCATCTCCAAGGAAGATTTGTCCATCTGTGATTGAAATCACGTTGGTCGCGATATAGGCAGAGATATCACCTGCTTGCGTCTCAATAAATGGTAGGGCTGTGATTGATCCGCCACCAAGCTCGTCAGAAACTTTAGCTGAGCGCTCAAGCAAACGGCTGTGGAGGTAGAAAACATCCCCTGGGAAGGCTTCACGACCTGGCGGACGACGAAGCAAGAGGGAAAGCTCACGATAAGCTACCGCTTGTTTTGAAAGATCATCATAAACGATTAAAACATGCTTGCCTTGGTACATAAACTCTTCTGCCATAGCTACCCCAGCATAAGGAGCTAGGAAGAGCAATGGAGATGGCTGTGAAGCAGAGGCTGTCACAACGATTGTGTAGTCCAAGGCACCGTACTGACGAAGTGTTTCTACTTGTGTACGAACGGTTGATTCTTTTTGTCCAATCGCTACATAGATACAGATCATATCTTGACCTTTTTGGTTCAAGATTGTATCAATCGCAATAGTTGTTTTCCCTGTCTGACGGTCACCGATGATCAACTCACGTTGACCACGACCAATCGGTACAAGGGCGTCAATAGCTTTCAAACCTGTTTGCAATGGTTCTGAAACAGACTTACGCTCCATAACACCAGGAGCTGATGCTTCTACTGGACGAGTCTTGTCAGTATGGATTTCTCCAAGACCATCAACTGGACGACCAAGTGGATCCACAACACGTCCAATCAAGTTATCACCAACTGGGACTTCCATGATTTTACCTGTACGGCGGATTGTATCGCCTTCACGGATATCCGTAAAGTCACCGAGGATGATAATACCAACGTCTGTTGACTCCAAGTTTTGCGCCATACCATAAGAGCCATTTTCAAAAATCAACAACTCTCCACTCATGGCATTTTCAAGGCCGTGGGCACGTGCGATTCCGTCCCCGATATAGGTTACAACACCAGTTTCAGTCACATCAAAATTGGGTTTGAAATTTTCAATTTGTTGCTTAATTAAAGCGCTGATTTCTTGTGCGTTAATTGCCAAAAGAACACCACTTTCTATTTCAAATTTTCTTTAACAACACGAAGTTGCTGTTTAATACTCACATCAATTGTCTTGTGATTGGCAAAAATGACAAAACCACCAATTAGACTTTCATCGATTTGTTCTTTGATACTCCGAACTTTCAGAGACATTTTTTTCTCAATCAAAGGGAGCAACCGTGCCTTCTGCTCATCTGTTAAAGGATGAGCAGAGGCAATCGTCACTTCAAATCGATTGGTTTCTTTTTCAAGTCGACTCAAACAATCTACAATTAGTTCATAAAATAAATTCGCTCTGTGATTGTATAGCAGAACCTGAATAAAGTTTTGCATTAAAGGTGAAACAGAGTCTTGGAAAAAACGAACTGTTTTTTCCTTATCCGACTCAGCTACTGCCACTTGACTTAAAAAAGAAGGCAAGCCTGTTTCTTCAGCGACTTGCTTGATTTGAGCTAAGTCATAAAAGATACGGTCTTCTTCTCCTTTTTCAATCACCAATTGGACAAAAGGCATGCTGTATTTTTCAATTACCTTTACTGTCTTTTTGTCCATTAAGCTTCTCCTAGCTGATCGATGTACTGATCAATGAGTTCTTTATGGGTTTGACCGTCAAGGTTTTGTGAGATAATTTTTCCAGCTAGACTAATCGTCAAATCTGCTACCTCACCCTTAACGCTTTGTAAAGCTTCAGCTTTGTTTTGAGCAATTTCTTGGTTCGCTTTTTCTTTCAAGCGACCTGCTTCTAGTTTCGCTTCCGCCAGAATATCTGCTCTACTCTTCTCTGCTGTCTCCTTGGCATTCTCAATGATTGTTTTAGCTTCGGTACGGCTACCTGCCAACTCATCTTCGCGCTTTTGAGCAAGAGTTTCCGCTTTTTGACGAGCTTGTTCAGCTCCATCAATATCTGCAGCAATTTTTTCTGCCCGTTCTTCGAAGACACTTGTCAAGTTTGACCATGCGTATTTTTTGACTAAGACGATCAAAAGGATAAAAGAGCCAGCTATTAAAATAAAGTTACCAATCAATTCACCTACTGTTACGTGCATCAGTTACTCCTTTCTACTCTTCATCATTAATTTTATTTCCTAGATACATAGAAGACAAGACTGTGAACACATAAGCCTGAACACAGGAAATGAACACAGAAAATGCCGTCCAGACAAGGTTGGTAACAAATGCAATTGGATACCAATAAAAGGCCTGGTGAGAAAGCAAGATAAGCAAGCTTGTCATCACTTCCCCGGCAAAGATATTTCCGAACACCCGCAAAGCAAGTGATAGGAAATTCGTGACTTCTTCAAGGAGATTCATCGGTGTCATGAAACCTGGTGTCACAAAAGCTTTTAGATACTTTTTAACGCCTCGGCGACGAATCCCTTCTATGTGGGTCATCAAAATAATACCAAAAGACAAAGCCAAGTCAAATTGCAAATTCGCAGTTGGCGAAGTCCAAAGGTTAGTACCATCCGTCATTTGAAGTTTTGCCATCAAACCAAGGTTGTTTGCGATGACCATAAAAAGAAACAAGCACAAATAAAAGAGTGAGTAATCTTTCATGTACCGTGAACCAACATTGGGTTCTGTAAATCCAACAACAAAGTCATGAATATACTCAAGTACATTTTGCTTCCCTTTGGGTTTCAGAGTCATACTACGACTCGCCCAATAGATAAAGCCAAAAATAACTGCCACAGACAGCAAGGTTAAGGCTGTCAAGGTTAAATCAAAGGTAACAGGACCGATATTGATGGTTGGATTGATACTTTCTTCCATCTAGAATCCTCCCTTTTTCCAATTTATACTTCTCTTTATTTGATGATAAATGAAAAGACAAGAGTTACAAAGAAAGTTCCTTCAATAAAGGCAATCCCCATGATCATCAAGCTACGCAATTGTGGAATGATGTCTGGTTGGCGAGCTGCTGATTTGAACAAACCGTTCATCAAAAATCCTTCTGCAAGGGATACACCCATACAGGCAAGACAAAGACCGAAAAATGTTAAATTCATTATAAATTCTCCTTTTTTATTTAAATTTACTTACTTAGTTTAGTCCTAAAATTTGTTTTTGTCAACTTTTTACTAACATTGAAAGCGTTTCAGATAATTTATTTCTAATTTTACTATTTTTAGTACGATTGTATAGAAATTTTTAACCGGTTTCCATAAGAAACTCCGTATTTTTACTAAGGTTTCTGAAGCAAAATAAAAGACCCAAGCTTAAAAACTTGGATCTATTTTTGTCTATTTAAAATAAAATGAATGATGTTGTTTACAACCTGGATTAAATGGAGCGCTACAATAAGGACAAGCTACCTGTTTTTGATATTTTTGAAAAGTCATTGTCCTCTTACAAGCCCCACATAAAATCGGGCGATCCTCAGAAAGCCTCAAGGGATAAGGAGAAAACAAATGCGTTTCCATAGCATTGTGGCACTGATAGCAAGCGTAGTATTTCCTGCATTCATAACACTGGAGGGAGACGATATCCTTTACACTATGGTAGTGAACACACCTGCTTTCGTCATCTACCAATAAACCATGAGCTTGAATCATTCACTTTTCCTTATCTAAGCACGAACTGTAACGCTTGTCCCGTCTTCCTTATAGAGGTTAATGAGCCCTTCCTTGAGAGCACGGACCATGTCACCTGCTTGCACAGGTTGTGGAACCTTGATCGTCAAGAGTTCCATTGGATTTGGAGCGCGGTCGATTTTATTGCCTTTTGAATCATGAAGATCTTCGATATAGGTTTCAAAATGGCGGAAACCTGGGCCGTAAAACTCAACTTGGTCACCTTCGTTGATTACATTCCGTTGACGAATGGTTGCTGTTTGGGTCGCATCATCATAAGAAACGACTTCAGCGACAAACTTGTACTCAGGAATCTTACGACGAGCGCCAAATAACTGTTCATTCTCAGATGGCGTACCATAGTAGAATCCTGTTGCCAATTCACGTTGGGCTACCTTCCACATCTCATCCACCAAGTCCTGTTTGATGGCTTCAAACTTTTCAGGGCTTTCAAGATAAGCATCCACAGCTGCCTTGTAACAGTTTGTTACTGTTGAAACATAGTGAATGGACTTCATACGACCTTCAATCTTGAGACTGTCTACACCATTTTCAATCATATCTGGAATATGGTCAATCATAGACATATCAACGGCAGACATCGAAAATTCTTCTGGAATCTCACCCTTAAGACTCTTACGTTCTTTACCAAATGGCATATCGTAGAGGTCGTATTTCCAACGGCAAGACTGAGAACAACCACCACGGTTAGCATCGCGCATACTCATGTGGTTTGAGAGCGTACAGCGACCTGAGTAAGAAATACACATGGCTCCATGGACAAAGGCCTCAATCTCAACGTCTGTACGTTTGCGAATTTCTGCCAATTCTTCCATTGAAACTTCACGAGCCAGAACCACGCGAGTTAGACCAAGTTCTTTCCAGAACTCAAGAGTTTCATAGTTGGTCGCACTAGCTTGGGTAGAGAGGTGGATTTCAAGACCTGGTGCTTCTGTTGCTGCAATCATGATTAAGGCTGGATCTGACACGATAACTGCGGCAATCCCGATGTCACGCAACTTACGGAACCATTCTCCAGCACCAGCTTCGTTTCCTTCGTGCATAACCATGTTAGCAGCCACATAGACCTTGGCACCGTACTTAGCAGCAAACTGGACGCCTTCTTCCATCTGTTCAAAGGTAAAGTTTCCAGCACGACTACGAAGACCATAGGCCTGTCCACCGATGAAGACTGCATCCGCACCATATTGAACAGCTACTTTCAGCTTCTCTAAAGTCCCTGCAGGTGATAAAACCTCAGGACGTTTTAATGTTTTTGTCATTTTTTCTCCTATTTGCAATATAAAAGTTTGACGTTTTTCCTTCTCATTTTATAGTAAATAATGGATAAAATCAAGCCTAGACAGATTGTTTTGACAATTCTAATCTTTTTTAAAAACTAAAAACTAGTCTGCTGAGACTAGTTATTTTCAAGATAAAATTCAAAGCGTTCGCCCACGTATTGACTCTTTACATACTCGAAAGCCGTCCCATCTTCAAGATAAGAGACCTGAGTCAAGGCTAAAATGGCATGCCCTTTTTCAACTTCCAGATAGTGAGCTATCTTCTCCTTAGCCAATCTCGCATAAATAGTCTGTTGGGATTTGCCAATTCGGTAGCCATATTCCTGCAAGGTTTGAAAGAAGTGACTAGTTACCTCTTCTTTTTTGAAGTCCTTAATAAATTTCTCAGGTATAGATGCTACTTCATAGACTAGCGGTACTTGATCAGCATAACGTACCCGTTCCATACGGATGATATTTTCAGTTGGTGAAATGCCTAGCTTTGCCACTTCCTGCTCGTTGGGAATGGTTCTTCTATAAGAAATAAGTTGACTGGAAGGAACTTTCCCCTGAGATTTGACAATCTCCGTAAAACTGGTCGTCCCCCGCATTTTTTCTTGGACCCGAGTACTAGAAACAAAGGTTCCACTTCCTACACGACGCTCCAAAACTCCTTCCTCAACCAAGAGAGAGATAGCTTGTCGCAAGGTCATCCGACTAACCTGAAACTGTTCCGCTAAATCTCGCTCACTTGGAAGTCTCTCTCCGATTTTCCAATGATGCTCATCTATATCCTTCTTGATCTGATCGTGGATTTTCATATAAGCTGGTAACATGATTTTCACTTCTTTTCTATATTTTCTCTATTGTACCGTATTTGCTAAGAAAAAGTCAAACTTTGCCTTGTTTAGTTGGTAATTCACCCCTATTTGTGATAAAATATTGAAAAAGATATTTCTTTTGAGAAAGGAAAAAGATGAGCAACATTTCAACTGATTTGCAAGATGTCGAAAAAATCATCGTGCTGGACTATGGTAGCCAATACAACCAGCTGATTTCACGTCGTATTCGTGAAATTGGTGTTTTTTCAGAGCTAAAAAGTCACAAAATCTCAGCCGCAGAGGTTCGTGCGATTAACCCTGTTGGGATCATCCTCTCTGGTGGACCAAACTCTGTATACGAAGATGGTTCATTTGATATTGACCCAGAAATTTTTGAACTTGGCATTCCAATTTTGGGAATCTGCTATGGTATGCAACTTTTAACTCATAAACTTGGAGGAAAAGTTGTCCCTGCAGGTGATGCTGGTAACCGTGAGTATGGTCAATCACCACTTACTCATACCACTTCTGCCCTCTTTGAAGGAACACCAGAAGAACAGATTGTTTTGATGAGCCATGGCGATGCGGTTACTGAGATTCCTGCTGATTTCGTTCGTACTGGAACTTCTGCTGACTGTCCTTATGCAGCTATTGAAAACCCTGACAAGCACATCTATGGTATCCAATTCCACCCAGAGGTTCGCCATTCTGTATATGGGAATGATATCCTGCGCAACTTTGCCCTTAACATCTGTAAAGCTAAGGGTGATTGGTCAATGGACAACTTTATCGATATGCAGATCAAGAAAATCCGTGAAACTGTAGGTGACAAGCGTGTTCTTCTCGGCCTATCAGGTGGTGTTGACTCTTCTGTTGTTGGAGTTCTTCTTCAAAAAGCAATCGGTGATCAATTGATCTGTATCTTTGTAGACCACGGTCTTCTCCGTAAGGGAGAGGCTGACCAAGTTATGGACATGCTTGGTGGTAAGTTTGGTTTGAATATCGTCAAAGCAGATGCTGCAAAACGCTTCCTTGACAAACTTGCTGGCGTTTCTGATCCTGAGCAAAAGCGCAAAATTATCGGTAATGAGTTTGTTTATGTCTTTGATGACGAAGCAAGCAAGCTAAAAGATGTAAAATTCCTTGCTCAGGGAACGCTTTACACTGACGTGATTGAGTCTGGTACAGATACTGCTCAAACCATCAAATCACACCACAATGTTGGTGGTCTTCCAGAAGACATGCAGTTTGAATTGATTGAACCATTGAACACTCTTTATAAAGACGAAGTCCGTGCCCTCGGTACAGAGCTTGGTATGCCAGACCACATCGTATGGCGCCAACCATTCCCAGGACCAGGTCTTGCGATTCGTGTCATGGGTGAAATCACTGAAGAAAAACTAGAAACTGTTCGTGAGTCGGATGCCATCCTTCGTGAAGAAATCGCTAAAGCTGGTCTTGACCGTGATATCTGGCAATACTTCACAGTTAATACAGGTGTTCGTTCAGTTGGTGTTATGGGTGACGGTCGTACTTATGACTACACAATCGCCATTCGTGCAATCACTTCTATCGATGGTATGACAGCTGACTTTGCCAAAATTCCTTGGGATGTCCTTCAAAAGATTTCTGTACGTATCGTAAATGAAGTGGATCACGTTAACCGTATCGTCTACGACATTACAAGTAAACCACCAGCAACCGTTGAGTGGGAATAATGGAGAGGCTTGATTTACCTTCAAAATAGCGATTCTACAGCAGTTTAGCAGGAACAAAATAGTCTAAAAAGGGTGTATCTTCGTTTGATTCCCCCCTAAATCCCCCCGAAAAGTTAGTTAAAAATTTTTTTGACCAACATTCTTGGAGGGATTTTTATAATAAAAAGTACAAAGTATTTTAATAGCACGTAATTTTATTTTTCAAATGTAAAAAATATATATGATTTCTAGAGTAAAATTTTATGATGTAAATGACTTATCTATCGG